>JAIXZK010000243.1 GCA_027489695.1 Sphingomonadales bacterium | reverse complement strand
CTGTTGCCGCCGGTCGCGTCCGAAACCGCCCGCACCGCCACCAGCGCGGCGTCGGCCGGCACCGTCACCGCATAGGCGACCTTCGTCCAGGTCGAATGGCTGCCCGGCCAGGCCGAAAGCTCCACCGTCGGCACGCTCGCCGCCGTGCCATCGGCCTTCAGGAATCGCACCTGCAACCCGAACAGATCGCCGCCGGCCAGCGACGCCGTCGATCCCTTCCACCCGCTCGCCGAGACGAACAGCTTTGCTGCCCCCGAAATCGGCACGAAGCCGCCCTCGGCCTGCTTGCGCCCGCTGCCGGTGCCGAACTGGAAATAGCCCGGCGCCGGATCGCCGGCCGCCCCGGCCACCCGCGTCACGCCGCTCGAAAGCACCCAGCCCCCGGTATCCACCGCCAGGCCGGAGTTGATCACCAGATTGTCGCCGGCCTCGGGCAGCCCGACACGCACCGGCCCGATGATGCGCCGCGGCCCCGAAAAGCCGTTCAGCGTGTAGGAAATGCTGGCCTGATAGCTTTCGCCCGGGATGACATCGGTGATCTCGCGGCGGCGGCTGTCCGGCTGGGCGATGCCGGCCGAAATCCAGTTGTCGTCGTCGCCGGCACCGCTCACCACGCGCCGATATTCGAACACGATGCCGTCGATCGCCGCGTTCACCGCTTCGCCGGCAATGGCGATCGCCGGCACCACCGCGCCGGCGGCCGAAAGCGAGGATCCCGCGATCGTCCAATCGCTGCTGCCCGGCTGCGGCGCCGCCGGCACGTCGCGGATGGTCGGCGTCGGCGGCGCCGTCGTCGTCTGGCCCAGCGCGAAGGCGTGCTTCGCATCGGTCTCGCTGCGCGCGGTCAGGGTCACCACCGCGCTCGACGGCTCGATCTCGCGGTTGGTCACCACGATCTTCTGCGCGCCGAGGCCCAGCTCGGGCACGGTGACGGTCAGGCAGTCGCCGGGCTTGTACCCGATGAACCGGGTTTTCAGCGGCAGGGTGATCGGCCCGAACTCGCGGCCGTTCTCGATGTCGTACCGCGCCAGCTGCCCGGCCTGGTCGAGGTTCTGGCAATAGCTGTAGGCGACTTCGCGGGTGCGCAGCCCGCCATCGGTGGTGACATGCGCCGCCACCGTCACCGCCTTGGCGGTGATCTCCTCCCAGTTATGCTCCTCGCTGCGGTACCGCGGCAGGATCGAATTGATGCGCTCGCGCCGGCTCTGCGTCGTCTGGCACGCGGCGGTGCCGACGATGTCGCCGGTGTTGATCGTGGCCAGGCTGACGCGCGGCGCGTTGACCATGCACGACAGCTTGGCGCCCAGGTGCATCGGCTCGCCGCCACCGGCCTGCAGGATGGCCTTCAGCACCGTCCATTTGTCGTCGGCGGTCGAATAGACGCCGCCGCAGGTCCAGCCATTGGCGTCGCAGACGTTGGCGCCTTCCACGAAGCTGGCGATGTCGATGCCGGCGGCCGGCAGGCCGATGCCGGCGACGCGCTTGCCGTTCTGGATATAGCCGATCGCAAAGGCCAGGCCGTGCAGGAACGGGTTCTCCGAATAAACCCACGTCGCCTGGTCGGCCAGGCGGCAGGAACCGCTGCCGCCCGGATAGGTGCTGTCGAGCCGGGGGTCATAGACCTTCACGCCCCGCACCACCCACAGCGGCACCGGCGTGCCCTGCGAATACAGCTTGCCCTTGGTGTCAAAGCGCAGCGTCCACATCGCCGCCGCCTTGCCGCTCAGCTTGGAAGCCGAAGTCCACCCCGGCGGCACCACGCTGGCATAGGGCCCGGTCGAACAGACCTTCAGCTCGGCCGACTCCGGCGACGCGCCCAGCTGCACGGTCTGGAACATGTAATTGGCGTATTCGCCAGTCGCGATGCCGCTGCCGAAAGTCACCGGCGTGTTGTCGATAGTAAAGGCTTCGACCGCATCGACCGCGCCCAGCGACAGCACCGCGACGATGAACTGCAGATCGGGCGCCGCGGTGTATCCGGGCGTGAAACCGGTCTTTCGATAGATGATGTTGCCCCCGGTCGCGGTGCGGCCGATCACCACCGGGATGCCGGCGTTGGGATCGGCCTTGATCTTCAGGGCGGAGCCGACGGCGTCCGGGCGTTTCTGCGCCAGCGCCGCGCCCACCGAAAGCCCCAGCGCGCCGATGGTGGCGATCTTGGCGATGCCGGCAAACGCCGCCTTGGCGATCGCCGCGCCCACCGTGCTGCCGAACAGGCTGCCGCCGAAGGCCGTGCCGGCCAGCGCGCCCAGGCCGGTCGCGACCAGCGCGATCGCGCCGACAACCAGCGCGGCGATCTTCAGGAACTTCGCCATCTCAGGTCACCACGCTCCAGGCCGCGACATATTCCAGCGGCTGCACCACCACGGCCCCCTCGGCATCGGGATGCCAGCCCAGCACCCGGCCATTGCCCAGGGCCACGCCGATCGCGCCCACCGGGTCATCGCTCGGCAGCTCCACCAGGTCGCCGGCCTTGGCGGCGGCCGGCGCGATGCGCGGCAGGCCGTGCGCGTCGATCGCCTCGGCCAGTGTCGTGAAGCCGGCCCGGCCCAGCGCCCGCCGCGCCCCCAGCGCGCTCGAATAGGCGCCGGCCTTGCCGATCTTCAGCCGCCACCCGAACTGTTTCACGTGGAAGATGGCGAGGCGCGCGCAGTCGTGCCGCCCCCACACGAACGGCTTGCCCTGGAACCGGTCGAGCGTCGCCTGCGTCGCCGTCACCCGGCGCACCATCACCGGCTGCGGCTTCTCCTGCTTTGTCGTGCTGATCATACCGTGTTGCTCGTGATCGAACCGCCCGGCGCTGGCCGCTGGCTG
>JAIXZK010000235.1 GCA_027489695.1 Sphingomonadales bacterium | reverse complement strand
TGAAGCCTTTCTGGCCATGGACAAGGCAATGCCAGCCGGCAGCGCGCAGGGTGTCCACCGGGAAATTCTCGGAGACGGTCTTGATCTCCTGCAGGCAGGCGACATCGGGCTGCGCCGCCTCCAGCCATTCGAGCAGGCGCGGCAGCCGGGCGTTGGTGCCGTTGATGTTGAAAGTGGCGATCTTCATGGCACCACATAAGGCGAGGCGGCGGTGGCAGCAAAGTCGCGATATTGCCGGGCAACGCTGGCAATGGTACTTTGACCAGCCTTAGCCAAGAGAGGCGTCATGCTGACCGTCAACATGCTCGAAGCCAAGACTCAATTGTCCAAGCTTGTCGAAGCCGTCGAGTCGGGCGACGAGAGCGAGATCATCATCGCGCGGGCGGGCAAGCCGGCGGCGCGCCTGGTGCCGCTCGAAGCGCCGCGGAAGCGGGTGAAGATCGGCTTTTTCAATGGAAAGTACGACATTCCCGAACCGAGTCCCGAGCTCGATGCCGAGATCGCCCGAATGTTCGGAGTGGAAGATTGAGGCTGCTGATCGATACCCATATCGCGCTGTGGCCGCTCTACAAGGACAGTCGCCTTTCCCCGGCGGCACGCGCGCTTTGCGACGATCCCGGGAATGAGCTTGTGGTCAGCGTGGCGAGCATTTGGGAAATTGCCATCAAGCACCAGCTTGGCCCGAGCAGCCGGGACGATTGGATACCGGTGTCCAGCGAAACGGCATGTGCCGACCTGCTGGTTGCCGGGGTATCGCTGTTGCCGATCCATGCTGTTCACGCAGCGATGGTCGACACTTTGCCACGCCACCATGGCGACCCCTTCGATCGCATGCTTGTCGCCCAGGCGCTCGCCGAGCCGCTGCGGCTCGTCACCGCCGACAAGGCGCTGGCCGCCTATGGGGAAATCGTCATCACTGTCTGACGCGGCGTCAATCGGGCAGCGTTATCCCCGACAGAGCAATGTGGTTCAGCCAGCGGATCGCCCGGCAGCCGTCACGACCTAGATCGAAAAGCTCGATCCGCAGCCGCAGCCGCTGGCGGCATTGGGGTTGCGCACCTCGAACGCCGCGGCGCCGATACGCTCGACATAATCGACCTCGGCACCGGCGACGAAGGGCAGCGAATCGGGATCGACCAGCATGGCGATGCCATCGGTTTCGACCACCAGATCATCGGCGGCGGCATCCGCCTCCAGCCCGAACTTGTACTGGAAGCCCGCGCAGCCGCCGCCATCGACGGCAAGGCGCAGCTTCAGCCCCGGCTTGCCCTGGCGCGCCGCGATGGCGGCAACACGGGCGGCGGCGGCGGGCATCAGGCGGGGCTGGTCCATGCCGTTGATGTAGGGCCGCGCCGGGCGACGTGCAACCGCGGCGTCGGCCTCATAGCGGATGGCGCTTCACCCATTGCCGCGCGATGATCAGGCGCTGCATTTCGTTGGTGCCCTCGCCGATGATCAGCAGCATGGCGTCGCGGTAGAAGCGCTCGATCTCGTAATCCTGCGAAAAGCCGTTGCCGCCAAAGATGCGCATGGCTTCCTCGGCATTGTCGCGCGCGGCTTCGGAAGCGAAATACTTCGCGCAGCCTGCTTCCATGTCGCAGCGCGCGCCGCGGTCATAGGCGTCCGCGGCGTCGAGCGTCAGCAGCCGCGCGGCGCGGGCACGCGTCACCATCTCGCCCAGTTTCAGCTGGATCGCCTGGTGCTCGGCGATCGGCTTGCCCATGGTTCGGCGCTGTTGGGCATAGGCGGTGGCGCGGGCCAGCGCGCCTTCCGCCATGCCGACCCCGCGCGCCGCGACGTTGATGCGGCCGAGTTCCAGGCCACCCGTCGCCTGGTAGAAGCCCTGGCCCTCGACGCCGCCGATCAGCCGGTCGGCCGGCACCCGGCAATCCTCCAGGAAGATCTGGCCGGTGTCGATGGCGCGATAGCCCATCTTCGGCAGCTTGGCGCCGGTGACGAAACCGGGGCAGGATTTGTCGACGATGAATAGCCCCATGCCGCTGTGGCGCGGTTCGGCGGCGGGGTCGGTCTTGGCGAGCAGCGCGAAGACCTCGCCATGCACGGCATTGGTGATCCAGGTCTTGGCGCCGTTCAGCACATAATGATCGCCGTCGCGGCGCGCCACGGTGCGGATGCCCTGCAGATCGGTGCCGGCATCGGGTTCGGTCAGCGCCAGGCCGCCGCGGATGGCGCCGCTGGCCAGCCGCGGCAGCCATTCCGCCCGCTGGTCGGCGGTGCCGAAGCGTTCGATGCAATGGGCGAGCATCAGGTGCGAATTGAAGATTCCGGTCGGCGACATCCAGTCCTGGCAGATGCGCGCGACGATCTTGACATAGGTGGCGGCTGGCAGGCCGAGTCCGCCCCATTGCGTGCCGATGGTGGCACCGAACAGGCCAAGCTCGGCCATGCCGGTGACGAGGCTTTCCGGCCAGATGTCATCGATGTCATGGGCCCGCGCGATGGGCGCCACCTCGCGCGTCACCCAGCGATCGACGGCATCGAGCAACTGCGCCTCGGAAGCCGCATCGATGTGGCGCGCGGCCTCGGTCATCAAATCTCTCCCGGTCCGAACCCGCGCTTCCACACCAGCATGGTGCGCAGGAAGGTGCATATGACAATGCCGTCCTGGTTGCGCCCGACAGTCCTGACAGTGACGAGCCCCTGTTCCGGCCGGCTCGCCGAGACCCGCAGGTCGGTCACTTCCGATTCGGCATAAAGCGTGTCGCCGGCGAACACCGGCGCCGTCATCCGTACCTCCTGCCAGCCGAGATTGGCGACGGCCTTGGCGCTGACATCGGAAACGCTCATGCCGACCAGGATGGCGAGCGTCAGCGTCGAGACCACCATCGGCCGGCCGAACTCCGTCTGCGCCGCATAGACGGCGTCGATATGGGTCGGGTGGGTGTTCATGGTCAGCAGGGTGAACCAGCTGTTGTCGGCCTCGCTGATCGTCCGGCCCGGGCGGTGCTCGTAAATGTGGCCGATCTGGAAATCCTCGAACCAGCGGCCCTGGACCTCGCGAAAGCGGCCCGGAGCGATTTCGATGCAGCCGGCGCGCATGGGCCTCCCCTTCCGGCCGCCCAATGGCTAAGCCTTGTCCTCGAATGGATCTCTATCTTCCCATCGCCGAAATGTCGGTCAATGTCCTTGTCATCATCCTGCTGGGTGGCGGGGTGGGCTTCCTGTCGGGCATGTTCGGCGTCGGCGGTGGTTTCCTGACGACGCCACTGCTGATTTTCTATGGCATTCCGCCCGCCGTCGCCGTCGCCTCCTCGGCAACGCAGATCACCGGCGCCTCGGTGTCGGGCGCGCTGGCCTATTGGCGGCGCGGCCAGGTCGATGTGAAGATGGGGCTGGTGCTGGTCGCCGGCGGCGTGGTCGGCGCCGGCCTCGGCCAGATCGTCTTTCGCCAGTTGCAGAAGCTCGGACAGATCGATGTCGCCATCAACCTGCTCTATGTCCTCTTCCTCGGCACCATCGGCACGCTGATGCTGCGCCAGGCACTCAGCGAGCTGCGCCGCGTCCGCGCCGGGGGCAGCGCGACACCGGGCGGGCGGCGGCACCATCCCTGGGTGGCGGCGCTGCCAGGGCGGATGCGCTTCTACAAGTCCGGCCTGTACATCTCGCCGCTGGCGCCGCTGCTGCTCGGCGCGCTCGTCGGCGTGCTGACCGTCATTCTCGGCATCGGCGGCGGCTTCATCATGGTGCCGGCGATGCTCTATGTGCTCGGCATGGCGGCGACGGCGGTGGTCGGCACCTCGCTGTTCCAGATCATCTTCGTTACCGCGGTGACGACGCTGCTGCATGCCACCTCGTCGAAATCCGTCGATATCGTGCTGGCGCTGCTGCTGCTGGCCGGCGGCGTCGCCGGCGCGCAGCTGGGCGTGCGCGCGGCGCAGCGGTTGCGGCCGGAAAAGCTGCGGCTCGCCCTGGCACTGCTGGTGCTGGCAGTGGCGGTACGGCTGCTGATCGGGCTGACGCTGGCGCCGGCGTCGCTCTACACGCTGCAAGGCGAATGACGCGGCGGCGCGCCCTGTTCGCTGTCGCGGCGGCGGCGCTGACCGGCGCGGCGGCGCCGACGATGCTGATCAGCGACCTCAGCCAGGCGCGCATCGAGATCGACACCACCTTCAAGGGCGCCGATCTGCTGGTCTATGGCGCCATCCAATATCCCGCCGGGGCGCGGCCCGATCGCGCGCCCGATATCGCCGTCGTGGTGCGCGGGCCGGCCGCGCCGGTGACGGTGCGGCGCAAGGAACGCCTGGCCGGCATCTGGGTCAACGCCGACAGCCAGCGCTTCGAAAGCGTGCCCGGCTTCTATGCGGTGGCGACCACCCGCCCGATCGCCGAGCTTGCCGACGATCGGACCACGGCGATCTACGAGATCGGTGTCGACAATCTGCAATTGTCCCCCGTCGGCGGCGATGCCGACCGGTCGTTCGAAGCCGGGCTGATCGCCGAAAAACGTCGCGCCGGGCTGTTCAGCGAGGCCAGCCGCGGCGTCACCATCACCCGCGGCGTCCTCTATCGCGCCCGCGTCGCGCTGCCGGCGGCGGTGCCGGTGGGCGAATATATGGCGGAAATCCACATGATCCGGGGCGGGCGGGTGATCGCCAGTTCACAGGTGCCGATCACCATCGACAAATCGGGATTCGAACGCTGGGTCTATCTGATGGCGCAGGAATACAGCCTGGCCTATGGCCTGGCGGCGGTGGCGTCGGCACTGCTGGCGGGGCTGGTGGCGAGCCTGATCAGCCGCCGGGATTGATGCTCCGCCGGGCGTTGCCGCAGCCCGTTTTCGGGCGTGTTCGGCCGGCAAGCTGAACCTCGCCGAAATGCCTCGCCGAATCGGCAAAGATGCTATACGGTGGAACTTGGAGCAATTTCGGTTTCGACGCGCATCAATCTTTACCACTCCCTTCTACCACCGCTTCGCCGCCGACGGCCCAATCTCGCATTAATGGAAATTTGGACAACACAATGAGCTTTGATAAACGCGGGCGCGGTCCCGGGCGTGGTGGTTTCGACAAGCGCGAGCGCGGGTTCGAACAGTTTGAAGGCGGCGGCTTCGACGCAGGTTTCAGCCGGGCCGGCGGTTACGGCGGCGGCGGTGACCGCTTCGGTGGCGGCGGTGATCGCTTCGGCGGTGGCGGCGGCGATCGCTTCGGCGGCGGCGGTGGCGGCTTCGGCGGCCCGCGCGGCGGCGGTGGTGGCGGCGGCGGCTTCGGCGGCGGTGGCCCGCGCGGCGGCGGTGGTGGCTTCGGCGGCCCGCGCCGCGATTCCAGCCCCGGCATCGCCATCGGCACCGCCAAGGGTGTCGTGAAGTTCTTCAACGCCCAGAAGGGCTTCGGCTTCGTCGTCCGCGATGACGGCGGCGAGGACGTTTTCGTCCACATCAGCGCCGTCGAAGCTGCCGGCATGACCGGCCTCGCCGATGGCCAGCCGCTCGAATTCACCCTGACCGAGCGCAACGGCAAGGTTTCGGCGACCGACCTGATCATCGATGGCGAGCCGCTCGCCGTAACCGAGCGTGCCCCGCGCGAGCGTGACGCCGGTGGCTTCGGCGATCGTCCGCGTCCGTCGGGCGGCTTCCGCGAACAGCGCGCCGCGCCGGTCACCACCGGCGAGCGCGTCGAAGGCACCGTCAAGTTCTTCAACGGCCAGAAGGGCTTCGGCTTCATCCAGCGTGAAGACGGCGGCCCGGACGCCTTTGTCCACATCTCGGCCGTCGAACGCGCCGGTCTCGGTGGCCTGAACGAAGGCCAGCGCGTCTCGTTCGAGCTGGAAGAAGATCGTCGCGGCAAGCAGGCCGCGGTGAACCTCTCGCCGCTGTAAGCGACTTCGGCCGACGCCCCTGGCGCCGCCGTTTTGCGAATGACATGGGGCGGCCTTGGGGAACCGGGGCCGCCCTGTTTCGTTCCTTGCCCGACATGAAGATCGCTTCGCTTCCCGCCCCTCTCCGCATCCTCGCCGCGGGGCTGGTCCTCGGCCTTTCGGCGCCGGCCCCGGCAGCGACACCCGCCGCCTGGCAAGGCGCCGAAGCCGAGGCCCGGCGCGCCTGCCTGCGCGCCAGCGATCTCGCCGGCGCCGAAATTGCCTCCGGGCCGATCCTGTTCAGCGACAACGCCGGCAAAACGGCGTTCCTGGTGCGCGGGCGCTGGCGACCGGCACATATGCGCGGCGCGCGAACGACGATGCTGTGCCTTTACGATCGCGCCAGCCGCCGGGCCGAAACCGCCGAAGCCAGGGGCTGGAACGCCCGCTGATCCGCCGCCGCTGCGTCACACTGGCGCTGCGCCGGCACGGCAGGGGCGACAGCCGACATTTTCAGCCATAGGGAGGGCGCTGGTCCCCAAGGAATGTTGATGCCCGAGATCTCGGCCCTGGCACTGTTCTTCACCTGCACCACCATCCTGGTCTTTGCGTTTCCGATCGCCAGGCTGGCGCCCTTTTGGCTGGAACGGCGCCTCGGCCGCAACATCCGCTTCCACCGCCGCGCCGCCGAGGCGCTCGCCATCGCCATGCAGCGCAGCCACAACGACCCCGACCACCACGCCCGCCTTGCCGCCCAGCACGCCTGGCATGTCGCGGCGCTGCAGGCACTGGCGCCGGAAGCCGGTGAAACGAAGGAACCGCGGCGCCGGGCGGCGTAGCGATGTGCCGGCCCCAGCTGCCGGCGGCCCCCTTCCTCTTCATCTTCACCATTTACGCCCCTCGTCTTTGCCGCCACCGTGGCGGCCATGACCTGCTTCGATTTCTCCGCCGCCATCATCGCCCATGCCGCGGCCGCGCCCGACCGGCCTGCCGTCATCTGCGGGGACCGGGCGCTGGCCTGGGGGCCGTTCGCAACGCGGGTCGAGGCAGTGGCGGCAACGCTCGCCAAGCTCGGCGTCGCGCCGGGCGATGCGGTGGCGGCGATCGCCTATTCCTCGGTCGATTATGCGGTGCTGTGGGCGGCCGTCTTGCGGCTGCGCGCCACCATGGCGCCGCTGGCGCCGAGTTCGACACCGGCGCAGATCGCCGCAATGGTCGGCGATTCGGGCGCGCGGCTGGTGTTCGTCGATGCCCCGGCGCGCGCCGAGTTCGCGTCGGTGCTCGGTGGCTATGCGCTCGTTGATCTCGACGATCTCGACGCCTGGATCGCCGCCGATGCCGCGGCGCCGCCGCTGGCACCGCTCGATCCGGACGCCGCCTTCAACATCATCTATTCGTCGGGCACCACCGGCACGCCCAAGGGCATCGTCCAGTCCTGCGCGATGCGGGCGCTTCACATCACCGGCGCGCGCGGACTGGGGTATGACGAGGATACGATCGCGCTGTGCTCGACCCCGCTCTACTCGAACACGACTTTGGTCAGCTTCATTCCCGCCCTCGCCTGGGGCGGCGCCGTGGTGCTGATGCCGAAATTCGATACCGGCGGCTGGCTGGCGCTGGCCGAGGCACACCGGGTCACCCACAGCATGCTGGTGCCGGTGCAATATCGCCGGCTGCTCGAGGACCCGCGCTTCGACGCGCATGATCTGTCGAGCCTCAGGATGAAATTCTGCACCTCGGCGCCGTTCTCGGCGGCGCTCAAGGCCGAAGTGCTGGCGCGGATGCCGGGCGGGCTGGTCGAGTTCTTCGGCATGACCGAGGGCGGGGTCAGCTTCATCTTCCCGGTGCATCTGCACCCGGACAAGCTGCACACTGTCGGCCAGCCGTCGCCCGGCCATGCCGTGCGCATCATCGACGAGGACGGCAACGACGTGCCGCCGGGAACGCCTGGCGAGATCGTCGGCCAGTCGCCGGCGACGATGAATGGTTACAAGAACCGGCCGGACCTGACCGCCAAGGCCTATTGGACAGCGCCCGATGGCTCGCAATGGCTGCGCACCGGCGATATCGGCCGCATCGACGAGGA
>JAIXZK010000081.1 GCA_027489695.1 Sphingomonadales bacterium | reverse complement strand
GGCATGAATGTGCTGCAGCTGGGGCCGATGCCGACGCCGGCGGTGGCGATGCTGACGCGGACCTTGCGCGCCGATCTGGGGGTGATGGTTTCGGCCAGCCACAATCCGTTTCACGATAACGGGATCAAGTTGTTCGGCCCCGATGGCTTCAAGCTTTCGGATGCCGAGGAAGCGGAGATCGAGGCGATGCTGGGCGGCGAGATCGCGCTGGCCGCGCCGGCGGAGATCGGCCGCGCCAAGCGCATCGACGATGCCCGCGGTCGTTATATCCATTTCGCCAAGGCGACCTTTCCGGAGGAACTGCGGCTCGATGGTCTGAAGGTCGTTGTCGATTGCGCGCATGGCGCGGCTTATGCGGTGGCGCCGCCGGCGCTGTGGGAATTGGGGGCCGAGGTCGATGCCATCGGCGTTGCCCCCAATGGCTTCAACATCAACGATGCGATCGGCTCGACCCACCCCAAGGCGCTGCAGTTGCGGGTGCTGGAAACCGGCGCCGATATCGGCATTGCGCTGGATGGCGATGCCGACCGGCTGATCGTCGTCGATGAAAAGGGCCAGATCGTCGATGGCGACCAGCTGATGGCGCTGGTGACGAGCCGGGCGGCGGCGCAGGGTACGCTGCGTGGGCAGGCGCTGGTGGCGACGGTGATGTCCAACCTCGGCCTCGAACGTTGGCTGGGCGGGCAGGGCATCGGCCTGCATCGTGCCGGAGTCGGCGATCGCTATGTGCTGGAAATGATGCGCGCGAAGGGTTGCAATATCGGCGGCGAGCAATCGGGGCATCTGATCCTGGCCGATCATTCGACGACGGGCGACGGCCTGGTGGCGGCGCTGCAGGTGCTGGCGGCGCTGGTGGCGAGCGGCCGCCCGGCGAGCGAGGTGCTGCACCTGTTCGACCCGCTGCCGCAGCTGCTGAAGAGCGTGCGCTTCACCGGCACGCCGCTGGAGCGCGAGGCCGTCAAGGCGGCGATCGCCGATGGCGAGGCGCGGCTGAACGGCAATGGCCGGCTGCTGATCCGCAAATCGGGGACGGAGCCGGTGATCCGGGTGATGGCGGAGGGCGAGGACAAGGCGCTGGTGAAGGCGGTGGTCGAGGATATCTGCGCGGCGGTGGTCTCCGCCTGATGCTCGAGATGCGACCGGATTGCGAACGATGTGGGGTGGCGCTGCCCCCGGACTCGGCCGCTGCGATGATCTGCTCCTTTGAGTGCACCTTCTGTTTCGAGTGCGTGGACGGGCCCTTGAACGGCAACTGCCCAAATTGCGGCGGGGAGTTCCGGTCACGGCCTCCGCGTGTCGGTGCCGCGCTGGCCAGGCACGCGGCATCGACCGCGCGTCGGCACCCCGTCGCCAAGACCGGTGTGCGCCGTGATTGATCGTCCCGCCCGCATCCTGGTCATCGCCGGGTCGGATTGCTCGGGCGGCGCCGGCATCCAGGCCGATATCAAGGCGATCACCTGCCTCGGCGGCTATGCGATGACCGCGGTGACCGCCATCACCGTGCAGAACACACTGGGCGTTTCCGCCATCCATCCGGTGCCGGTGGAGATCGTCACCGGCCAGATCCGCGCCTGTCTCGACGATATCGGCGCCGATGCCGTCAAGATCGGCATGCTCGGCAGCTGGCAGATCGTCGAGGCGGTGGCGGACGCGCTGGCCGGGGTGCGGGTGCCGATCGTGCTCGATCCGGTGATGGTGGCGAAAGGCGGCGCCATGCTGATCGAGGCGGAAGCCGCCGAGATGATGGTGATGCGGCTGCTGCCGATGGCCAGCGTGGTCACGCCGAACACGCCCGAACTCATCGAACTGACCGATACCGAGATCGAGGATTCCGCCGATACGCTGCTGGCGGCGCAGGAGTTGCTGAATGCCGGGCCGCGCGCGGTGCTGGCCAAGGGTGGGCATCTGCCGGGCGATAGCGTGAGCGACTGGCTGGTGACGCGCGGGCTGCAACGCTCGTTCACCAGCCCGCGCATCGATACGCGCCACAGCCATGGCACCGGCTGCACGCTGGCGGCGGCGCTGGCCTGCGGGCTGGGGCAGGGGCTCGATCTCGAAGCCGCGGTGGTGCGGGCGCGGGCGTTCGTGGCGCAGGGCCTGGCGACGGCGCCGGGCTTCGGTGCCGGCCAAGGGCCGCTGGGTTTCGCGCCGCTGCCATGACCCTCGATTGGGCGTGGGAGGCCCGCGCCGGCGGCACCGTCGCCGGCGTCGACGAGGCCGGGCGCGGCCCCTGGGCGGGGCCGGTGATCGCGGCGGCGGTAATCCTCGCGCCCGGCCATTGCCCGGCCGGCGTCAACGACAGCAAGCAGCTCAGCGAAGCGCGCCGTGAACGGCTGCATGACGAGCTGTGCGCGACCGTCGTTTTTGGCATCGGGACCGCCAGTGTCGCCGAGATCGACGCCCTCAACATCCATTGGGCGACGATGCTCGCCATGGAGCGCGCCGTCGCGGCACTTGGCCGGCCGGTCGACCATGTGCTGGTCGATGGCAACCGCCTGCCGCGCTGGCCGCACGCCGCAACGGCGATCGTCGGCGGCGATGCCCGCTGCCATTCGATCGCTGCCGCGTCGATCATCGCCAAAGTGGCACGCGACCGGCTGATGCGCGCACTGGATGCCGAATGCCCGGGCTATGGCTGGGCGCGCAACAAGGGCTATGGCACCGCCGATCATGCCCGTGGCCTGGCGGCCCTGGGCGTATCGCATCACCACCGCCGCAGCTTCGCGCCGGTGCGCGTGGCGATCGCGGCAGCCTCACAAAGTTGCGGGTAGGCGGCGTCCGAAAGGTTGCGGGCGCGCGGCGCCGGGTCTATCCGCTGCGCCGAAACGTCTCAACAAGGAAACCCCTCCCATGGCCCGCAAGAAGATCGCGCTTATCGGCGCTGGCAATATCGGTGGCACGCTGGCGCATCTCGCCGCGGCCAAGGGCCTGGGCGATATCGTGCTGTTCGACGTCGTCGAAGGCGTGCCGCAGGGCAAGGCGCTCGATCTGGCGCAGTGCGGCCCGGTCGAGGGTTTCGATGCGGTGCTGAAGGGCACCAATGATTATGCCGATATCGCCGGCGCCGATGTCATCATCGTCACCGCCGGCGGCGCCCGCAAGCCGGGGATGAGCCGCGATGACCTGCTCGGCATCAACCTGAAAGTCATGAAGGCGGTCGGCGAGGGCATCGCCGCCAATGCGCCGGGTGCTTTCGTGATCTGCATCACCAATCCCTTGGATGCCATGGTCTGGGCGCTGCGCGAATTTTCGGGCTTGCCGCATCACATGGTGGTCGGCATGGCCGGCGTGCTCGATTCGGCGCGCTTCCGCCACTTCCTCGCCGATGAATTCAAGGTTTCGGTGCAGGATGTGACTGCCTTCGTGCTCGGCGGCCATGGCGATACCATGGTGCCGGTGATCGAATATTCGACCGTCGCCGGCATCCCGGTGCCCGATCTGATAAAGATGGGCTGGAGCACCAAGGAGCGCATCGACGCCATCGTGCAGCGCACGCGCAGCGGCGGTGGCGAGATCGTCGCGCTGCTGAAGACCGGCAGCGCCTATTATGCCCCGGCGACCAGCGGCATCGCCATGGCCGAAGCCTATCTCTACGACCAGAAGCGCGTCATTCCCTGCGCGGTGAATTTGACCGGCCAGTACGGCGTCAACGATCTTTATGTCGGCGTGCCCTGCGTGATCGGTGCCGGCGGCGTCGAGAAAATCGTCGAAATCGCGCTGACCGAGGAAGCCAAGGCCAATTTCACCGTCTCGGTCGATGCGGTGAAGGAACTGCTGGTGGCGTGCAAGGCGATCGATCCGTCGCTGGCGTGAGTTTGCAGCAAGGAGGAAGTTGATGTCCCGGCGTATTTTTGGAGCATTCGCGATCCTGAGCCTTTCGGCCTGTGCCTCGACACAGGCCGTACTGACCAAGGCGCCGACGGCGGTTTACCAATCGACGCACAGCGTGAAGGAAGTCGCCTTCTGCCTTGGCAACAAGAACAATACCTCGGTGCTGGAGCGCGATGACGGCTCGCGGGTCGTGCTGATCAAGAATGGCTATGGCGGCGTTTCGCTGGCCTTTTCGATCTATCCGGAAGGCACGGGCAGCCGGATCGAATATCGCAAGGAGTTCGGCACCATCGGCGGCGTCTGGAAGCAATGCGTCGGCGTGGAGCCGTGGCAGGGCTGAGTCGCGACGGCGTGGGGGCGTTCCAGCGACGCTCGAAGCATAGCCGATATGGCTTGAGCGTCTTTCGGATATCCGGTATATACGGCCGATGAACGCGCACGCCTCCCGGACCTTCAAATCGGGCAATTCCGAAGCCATCCGCCTGCCCAAGGGCCTTGGCTTCGGTGTTGGCACCGAAGTGCGCATCGAGCGCGACGGGGATCGGCTGGTCGTCACGCGGGTTGAATCGCCGGCGCAGGTGCGAGCCGAGATGGCGCGGCTGGTCGCCGATCTTCGCGCCATTCGCGGCGACGCCATCCTGCCCCGCCAGGCGCGCGAGCCATTCGAATTCCCGGAGCGGGAGGCTTGATCTTCATCGACGCCAATATCGCCATCGATATTCGCGACCAGGATGAAGCCACGCTTTCAGCCCTGCTCAGCCTCGACAGGCTGCCGCACCTGCCGGTCATGGCCTGGGTGGAACTGGAACAGGGTGTGCACCGTGACCTGGCGTTGGCGGGGCTGCGACGGCGCCTGGTCGACCGAATCGTGCAGAGCTATGCGCCCATCATGTTCGAACCGCAGGACATCCGTTGTTACAGCCGGCTCGTCGCGGCGCTGGGCTATAGCCGCGCAAAGGCTGCCGACCGCCTGATCGCCGCGCAATGCCTGACCCGCAATGCCGCGCTGGTCACCCGCAACGCCCGCGACTTTCGCGAGATCGACGGCCTCGCCCTCATCGAATGGTGATGCGTGCCCGGACATGCAAAGCCAGCCCGCCGATGGGTTGACGAGCGGCCGCAAATTCGCACATAACCTGTGTTGTTCCGGAGGCTGCCGTGGCAAATCTGACCCTTTCCATCCCCGATCCCGATCTGGCTCGCGCGCGCAAGCTCGCCGCCGAGCGTGGCACGACGGTCAACGCCATGGTTCGCCAGTTCCTGGCCCAGCAAGTGCGGGCGATTACGCCCGACCAGCAGGCGGCAATCGACCGGATGATCGCCCGCAGCAATGCCTGGGCGGGCCGGGCGATCAGCACGGAGTTCAGCCGGGAAGAAACTTATGATCGGGAAATATCCGGCCCTTGATCATATTTCTCGACACCAACGTG
>JAIXZK010000234.1 GCA_027489695.1 Sphingomonadales bacterium | reverse complement strand
TCAGCCGGCGACGAGCCAGACGAACGCCCCCGGCTGAGGCAGATGCAGGGCGCGGCGATCGCCGGGCTGGGCTGGAGCCCGAGCGAATTCTGGCGCGCGACGCCGATGGATTTCTGGGCGGCGATCGAGCACCGCGAACGCGCCGCCGCCCGCGCCGAGCGCGAGCAGGAAGACGACGACTAGTCGGCCTTCGGCTTGGACTGGGCGGTGAGCTTGCGGAGCAGGCGCACCAGCTCGTGCGTGTCGCCGGTGCGATCGAACTGATCCATCGTGAAGGCGAGCAGCGTCGGCACGATGCTGATGGCAAGCGCGGGCAGGAACAGCGTCGCGGCGAGCATCCCGCCACTGCCGACCTTCAGGATTGCCCAGAAGACAATCAGCACGGCGAGGCAATTGGCCAGCACGGCGATGCCCCAGAAGAATTTCTGCACAAGCATTGAACGTCCCCCGCTCGCGCGACCTCGCGCGCCGGGACAGTAACAAAAAGAAAGGCGGGGTCCATGGCCGACGATACCCGCACGCTGATCCTGAAAATTCAGGCCGACGTCGAGGCGGCGCGCGAGGACATCAAGGGACTGGCCGGCGACCTTGCCAATTCCGGTGGCGATATCGACAAGCGGCTGAAGGACATCGAGGGTTCGTTCAGCCGATCGTCGGGCACGATCTCGGCCCGGGCGGTCGGCATCGCCGCGGCCATCGGCTCGGGCATCGGGTCGTTCCTGGGCAATGCCGTCGGGTCGATCACCGACTTCCTGCAGGACGCGGTGAAGCAGACGATCGAAGCCGCGAGCAAGATCAAGGATGTCAGCGATTCGCTGGGCATCACGACCAATGCCCTGCAGGACTTCCGCTTCGCGGCGCAGCGCGCCGGGGTCGAGGTGGACGACGCCGATCGCGCGCTTGAAAAATTCGTCGGCACCACCGGCGACGCCGCCAATGGCAACAAGACGGCGGTGGCGGCCTTCAACGCGGTCGGCGTCAGCGTCGGCGACGCCAACGGCCGGTTGAAGCCGTTCGACCAGCTGCTGCGCGAGACCATCGACGGCATCGCCAAGCTGCCCGATCCGGCGCGCCAGGCCGCAGCCGCGACCGATCTGTTCGGCTCCGCCGGGAAAGACTTGCTGCCGGTGCTGCGCGACGGCGCCACCGGCTACAACAAGATCGCCGAGGCGGCCGACAACCTGGGCATCAAGCTTTCCGACGACACCATCCGCAAGATGGCCGAGCTTTCGGAAAAGGCCGACGACGTGCGCGAGATCTTCACCGCGCGCCTGGCCGTCGCGATCGCCGAGAACGCCGACTCCATCCTTGGCCTGGCCACCGCGGCGGCCGACGCGGCGGGGCAGCTTTCGAAGGTGCTGTTCTTCCTGAACGGGCTGGCCCGGGTGCGGCGGTTCGAAGGCTTCGGCACCCAGTTCACGCGGTCGATCGACACCGTCGCGGAGATCGGCGCGCCGGGCGGGGCGGTGAAGGTCTACGGCCGCGAGTTCAACGAAGCCAGCGACCGGTACAACCAGGCCGTCGAGGACAGCGCGGGCTTCCGCACCTTCCCCGGCCTGCGGAAACTGTACCTCGACTTCTACCGCGATCGAAAAGAGGAAGCGCGCCAGGCGTTCCTCGCCGCGAGCGAGGAGGCGGCGCGCGATCGTGACCGGGACAGCGGGCCCGCTGCCGGCGCCGGCGGCCGCGTCATCCCGCCGGCGCCGGCGCGGACCCGGACGCCGCGGCGCGCCCGCGCACCGTTCGATCTTGACGGCGCCGTCGACGGCGTGTTGGCCCGCGATCGGGCGCCGCTGTCGATCGCCGGGCTGAGCGACGATGTTCGCGGCAGTTTCGACAAGATCACCGGCGACGCACAGCGCGCGGCGCGGACGGTGCAGGACGCGCTGGCCGATGCGTTTTCGACGGAAAGCGTCGACGAGCTGGTCGAGCGGCTACCTGACCTGGCCGAGGGCCTTGATCTGGCGCGCGAGAACGCCCGGGATTTCTCGCTGAGTTTCACCGGCGGTTTCGCCGCCGCGATCGTGCGCGGCGAGGATCTGGGCGACGTCGTCACCAACCTCGGTTCGCGCCTGGCCGAGCTGTCGCTGAACAGCATCTTCGACCAGCTTTTCGGCGGGCTGATCAGCTCCGCTTTCGGCGGCCTGTTCGGGGGCATCTTCGGCGGAAGCGGTAACATCTTCGGCGGTGCCTTCGCGGACGGCGGCGACCCGCCGATCGGCAAGGTCTCGCTGGTCGGCGAGCGCGGGCCGGAATGGTTCGTGCCGAAGACGGCCGGCACCATCGTGCCGATCCCGAAGATGGGCGCCGCCGGCGTCGCCAGCGGCCGGACCGTGAACCAGTATTTCAATCTGAGCGGTACGATCCTGACCGAGCAGCTGTACCGCGACATCGAGCAGCGATCCCAGCAGTCGGCGCGCGACGGGGCAGTGGGCGGCCGGACGATGGCCGCCGGCGACCGCAAGCGCGACGCGCGCCGCAAGCTGAAGGGCTGATCCGATGGCGGTGGTGGCGATCCCGACGACGCCCGGCTACCGGAAGGCAACGCCGATCTACATCGACATCGATGTGCAGCAGGCGACGCCGCTGGGCGGGGCCGGCACCCGCATCCAGCGGCTCGGCAGCCGCTTCGCACTCGAGGTGGAGTTTCCGCCGATCAAGCAGGGCGCGGCGCTGGCAGCGCTGCGCGCCGACATCATCCGCGGCCGGCGTGACGGCGCATCCTATCCCTTTCCGCAACCCGGCCTGACCAGCACCGCGACCGGCACGCCGCGGGTGAAGGGCGCCGGGCAATCGGGGAACAGCCTGGCGGTCGACGGCTTCGCGACCGGTGCCAGCGTGAAGAAGGGGCAGTTCTTCGCGGTGATCGCCAACGGGCGGTCGTACCTGTATTTCTGCACTGCAAATGCCAACGAGATTTCGGGCGAGATCGGCATTCCGATCTGGCCGATGATCCGCGCCAGCCCGGCCGACAATGCCCTGGTGAACTTTGCCACGCCGGTGATCGAGGGCAACATCGTCGACGAGACCTTCTCCTTTGAGCACGGGGTGGACGACTGGGTGCCGGGGCTGAAGTTCCGCATCGAGGAGGTCGGGTGAGCGCGCTTTCGACGGCGCTCGATGCCGAGCTGGCCAAGGACCGGTTCTTTCTTTTCGGCGCGGTCGAGATCGCGCTGGGCGGCGGCAACTTCCTGCGGCTGCTGGATGGCGGCGGCACGCTGTTCTTCGACGGCGCCACCTGGGTGGGCCTCGATGAAACATATGGCGTGCTTTCGGCGATCGAGGCGATTGGCGACGGCATCGGCGACGAGGTGCCGGCGGTGTCGCTTTCGATCCTGCCGAAGGACAATGCCGCCACGGCGGTGCTGGGCGCCGCCACGATGCAGGGCAAGGCGGTGCGATTCCTGGTCGGCTGCATCGACGGCGCCGGCCAGGTGATCGCCGACCCCTACACCATCTTCACCGGGGAAGTGGATGTGCCGACCATCACCGCCGGCGAGAAGGCGCTGACTGTCGAGCTGGAAGTCGTTTCCGCCAGCGAGCGATTGTTCGAAACCGAGGAGGGCGCGCGGTTGAGCGATGCCTTTCACCAGGCGATCTGGCCCGGCGAGGACGCGCTGTTCGCCGTCACCGGCGTCGAGGAGACGATCTACTGGGGGGTCAAGCCGCCCAAGGATCCTGTGAGCTATGGCAGCCAGCGGCCGGCGCCGGGCGGTTCGATCACGAGCAACACGGTATGATGGCCGACGTTGGAAAGCCGCAGCCAGTGATGATCCGCCGGGTGGCGGCGACACAGGCGACGCTAGATCGATTTCAGGGGCAGCCGTTCGTTTGGGGAAAAGCGGACTGCTCCAAGCTGGCGATTTTCCACGTGAAACAGTTCGGGTGGACGCTGCGCATCGCCAAGGCGGGGGGGTATTCGACGGCGCTCGGCGCAAAGCGGGCACTGACACGCGCCGGCTTCAAGTCGTTGGCCGATGCTATCGACGCGCACGGCTTGCCGCGCATTTCGCCGGCGGCGGCGGTCGCGGGCGACCTGGTGCAGATCCCGGGCGACGAAGCCATGGGCGCCATCGGCGTCGCGGTGGGCAATGGCCGCGTGCTGGGGTGGCACGAGGATGCGCCCGGCGCGGTGGTGGTGCAGCCGATCGAGTTTGTCGCGGCCTGGTCCGTGGTCACGGGGGCTTGAGATGGCGAAATTCCTGAAGATCGCCGCGCTCGTCGTCGGCGCGATCGCGCTGGTCGCCACCGGCCTGGGCGCGCTGGCCGGCACGGCGTTCGGCGGCAGCCTGTTCGGTGGCACCTTCAGCGCGGCCATCGCCAAGGCGGCGTTCGCCGGCATCGCCAAGATCGCCACCATCGGTGCGCTGGGGCTTTCGGTGGGCGCGGCGCTGGCGCAGAAACGCCCGGACGCCGTTGGCTCTGCCCTGAAGATCAAGGCCGATCCGAACGCCGGCATTCCGGTGGTGATCGGCCGCACCGCGACCGGCGGCAACATCATCTATCGAAAGACCGGCTTTACGCCCGGATACACGACGGCACCCGATCTGCAGTTCATCGTCGCGGTGCTTTCACTGGGCGCGGTCGATGCCGTCGAAGCTTTTACTTTCGACAACACGCCCGTGACTTTCGGAAGCGGCATCGCGACCGGTGAATACGCGAATTACATGTTCCAGACCGTGCAGCTGGGCGCGTCGCCCGAGTCTGCCGAGCTGAAGGTCTGTTCGACCGGGCCCTATGCCAGCGTCGTGCCGCCGGGGTGGACTTCGGCTTCGAAGCTGAGCGGCAAGGCGGCGGCGATGTGGACGCTGCGCTTCGACACCAAGGGCAAGCTGTATTCGCAGGGCACGCCGGTGCCGCTGTGGGTGGTGCGCGGGGTCAAGGTCTATGACCCGCGGCTCGACAGCACCTATCCGGGCGGCAGCGGTGCCTGCCGCCTGGCCGACCAGGCGACGTGGGTCTATTCCGAAAACCCGTTCCTGCACGGCCTGGCCTTTGCCATCGGCTATATCCAGAACGGCAAGCGCGTTGCCGGCATCGGCCTGCCCGCCGCCGGCATCGACATCGCCAGCTTCGTCGAGGGCGCCAACGTCTGCGACGAGAATGGCTGGACCTGCGGC
>JAIXZK010000114.1 GCA_027489695.1 Sphingomonadales bacterium | reverse complement strand
GCGTCGAGCACCGGGTTCGATGATTTCGCCCGCTCCATCCGCGCGCCTGCCACGGGTGATCAGGCCGCGGCCGGCTGGCGCCGCGCCATCAGCAGGCCGATCACCCGGGCCAGCGTGTCCTTCAGCTCGCGGCGATGCACGACCATGTCGAGCATGCCGTGTTCGAGCAGATATTCGGCGCGTTGGAAGCCTTCGGGCAGCTTCTCGCGGATGGTCTGCTCGATCACCCGCTGGCCGGCGAAACCGATCAGCGCGCCGGGCTCGGAAATCTGCAGGTCGCCGAGCATGGCATAGCTGGCGGTGACGCCGCCGGTGGTCGGATCGGTCATCACGACGATATACGGCAGGCCGGCGTCCTTGAGTTCCTCGATGCCAACCGTCGTTCGCGGCATCTGCATCAGGCTGAGGATGCCTTCCTGCATGCGGGCGCCGCCGGCGGCGGTGAACACGATGAAGGGCGCGTTGGCGGCGACAGCGGCGCGGGCGCCGGCCAGGAAGGCCTCGCCAACACCGAGCCCCATCGATCCGCCCATGAAGGCGAAATTCTGCACGGCGACCACGGCGCGCTGGCCGCCGATCTTGCCGCTGGCGACCAGCATCGCCTCGGCATCGCCGGTGGCGGACTTGGCGGCGCGGATGCGATCGACATAGCGCTTCTGGTCGCGGAACTTCAGCGGGTCCTCGACGACACGCGGCACCATGACATTGCTGCATTCGCCGTCGAACAGCTGGGTGAAGCGCGCCTTGGGGCCGATGCGTTCGTGATGATCGCAGCGCGGGCAGACAGATTGGTTGTCCTCGAATTCCTTGGTGTAGATCATCGCGCCGCAGCCACGGCACTTCGTCCACAGATTGTCGGGCGTCTCGCGCCGCGACATGAAGCCGGTGAGTTGCTGGCGGGTGCGGGTGATCCAGCTCATGCGGCGTGACTTTCGGCGATAGGGGCGGAACGGGCGGCGCGGACGGCGGCGGCGAGGCCGCCGACCAGCGCCGCGACCCGGGCGGGGATGTCGTTGGCGCGGGCTTCGGCCGCCGCGCCGATACTGTCGACGATGGCGCTGCCGACGACGACGGCATCGGCATGGACGGCGATGGCGGCGGCCTGTTCGGGCGTGCGGACGCCGAAGCCGACGGCGATCGGCAGCGCTGTCGTGGCTTTCAGCCGGGCGACGGCGGCGGCGATGTCAGCGGCGGTGGCGGCATTGGCGCCGGTCACGCCGGCGACCGCGACATAATAGAGAAACCCGGACGCGCCTTCGAGGACGCGCGGCAGCCGGGCGGCATCGGTAGTCGGGGTGGCGAGACGGATGAGGTGCAGGCCGTTGGCGCCCAGTTCCGGCAGCAGTTCGCCGGCTTCCTCGGGCGGCAGGTCGACGACGATGGTGCCATCGATACCGGCGGCGCGGGCATCGGCGGCGAAGCGGGCCGGGCCATAGGCGAGGATCGGGTTGAAATAGCCCATCAGCACGATCGGCGTCGTGGTGTCGGTCTGGCGAAAGGCGGCGACCATGGCGATCAGGTCGCGCAGCCGCATGCCTTCACCCAGTGCGCGCAGATTGCCGGCCTGGATGGCGGGGCCATCGGCCATCGGATCGGTGAACGGCATGCCGAGCTCGATGATGTCGGCCCCGGCGCCGGGCAGCGCCGCGAGGATGGCGGCCGAGGTCGCGGCATCCGGATCACCGGCGGTGACGAACGTCACCAGTGCGGCGCGGCCCTGCGCGGCGCAGGCGGCGAAGCGGGCGGAGAGGCGGTCGCTCATTCGGAGTCTTTCCGTTCGACAACCAGGACGCGTGCCAAGCCTTGCGGATGGGCGACATGCTCGTCGCCGGGGCCGAAGGCCATGCCCTCGCCCGGGGCGAGCCGGTGCACCCGCTCGCCGTTGGTGTCGCGAACATGCATGTCGACGATGCCGTCGAGCACGACGAAAACCTCGTTGCCGGTGTTGACGTGCCAGCGATAGGGCATGTCTGTGCTGTGCAGACGCACCGTGACGTCGCCGAAATCGCTGAGCAGCTGGCTGCCCCAGGCCTTGTCGGCCACGAAATCGCGGGCGGCGAACGGCGTCACAGCTCGACCCCCAAGGCTTCGGCGACGGTGAAGATGTCCTTGTCCCCCCGCCCGCAGAGGTTGGCGACGATCAGCTGGTCGGCGCGCATGGTCGGGGCGATGCGGGTGATGGCGGCGAGCGCGTGCGCCGGCTCCAGCGCCGGGATGATGCCTTCGATGCGGCACAGCAGCTGGAATGCCGTCATCGCCTCGGCATCGGTGGCGGACTGATATTCGACGCGGCCGATCGAATGCAGCCAGGCGTGCTCCGGGCCGATGCCGGGGTAATCGAGGCCCGCCGAGATGCTGTGCGCCTCGGTGATCTGGCCGTCTTCGTCCTGCAGCAGCATGGTCTTGTTGCCGTGCAGCACCCCGGCGCGGCCGCCGGCAAGGCTGGCGGCATGGGCGTCCGTATCGAGGCCATGGCCGGAAGCCTCGACGCCGACCATCTTCACTGTCGCATCGTCGAGGAATGGGTGGAACAGGCCGATAGCGTTGGAGCCGCCGCCGATCGCCGCGACCAGCAGATCGGGCAGCCGGCCCTCGCGCTCGAGGATCTGGGCGCGCGCTTCGGTGCCGATGACGCTCTGAAAGTCGCGCACCAGCTCT
>JAIXZK010000379.1 GCA_027489695.1 Sphingomonadales bacterium | reverse complement strand
GAGGGGGTGGAGAACAGCAACTATCTGGTCGACACGACCAAGAGCCGCTTCATCCTCACCCTCTACGAGAAGCGCGTCGACCAGGGCGACCTGCCCTATTTCATGGCGCTGCTCGATCACTGCGCCGATCGCGGGCTGCCGGTGCCGCCGGCGGTGCCCGATCGCGACGGCACGCTGATCCATACGCTGGAGGGCCGCCCCGCCTGCCTGATCCAGTTCCTCTCCGGCGTCTCGGTCTCGCACCCCACGCCGGCGCAGGCGCGTGCCGCCACCGAGGCGCTGGGCCGGATGCACAAGGCGGTCGAGGACTTCCCGGAGGATCGTCCCAATTCGATGGGCGTCGACACCTGGCGCCCGCTGTTCGAGCGCTGCGGCACCAGCCTCAACGAGATCGCACCCGGCCTGTACGACGAGATCGGCGCGGCACTCGATCGCGTCACCGCGCTGTGGCCGCGCGAAGGCTTCGACCGCTGCGCGATCCATGCCGACCTGTTCCCGGACAATGTGCTGATGCTCGGCAACCGGGTCACCGGCCTGATCGACTTCTACTTCGCCTCCACCGACCTGCGGCTCTACGACCTCGCGGTGATGCACACCGCCTGGGCGTTCGATTCGACCGGCGAGAAGTTCGATCCCTATGTCTCCGAGGCGCTGCTCCAGGGATACGAAACCAGCTACAAGCTGTCGGAAAAGGAGCGCGCGATCCTGCCGCTGCTCGCGACCGGCGCCTGCATCCGCTTCACGTTGTCGCGTGCCTGGGACTGGCTCAACACGCCGGCCGACGCGCTGGTGACGCGCAAGGACCCGATGGCGTTCTGGCGGCGCTCGCACGCCTATGCCTCGGCGCTGGCGGCGCTCGCATGACCACCGAACTTCAGCATGTCGAGATTGCCACAGACGGCGCGTGCAAGGGCAACCCCGGCCCGGGCGGCTGGGGCGCATTGCTGCGCATGGGCGGCGTCGAGAAGGAACTCTCCGGCGGCGAGGCGCACACCACCAACAACCGCATGGAGCTGATGGCCGCGATCGAGGGGCTGAAGGCACTCAAGCGCCCCTGCCGGGTGACGCTCTCCACAGACAGCCGCTATGTGATGGACGGCCTGACCAAGTGGATCCACGGCTGGATGAAGAATGGCTGGCGCACGGCGGACAAGAAGCCGGTCAAGAATGCCGACCTCTGGCAGGAACTCCTCGCCGCCGCCAAGCCCCACCGCGTCGAGTGGAAATGGGTGAAGGGCCATGCCGGCCACCCAGACAACGAGCGGGCGGACAAGCTGGCCAGCGATGCGGCGGTGGCGGCGCGGTAAAGGGTGCGGGTCGGGCGCACGATACTCGGCACCTTGCTGCTTGCTCTGTCGCTAGGCGGCTGCTCGTATAGCTACGATCTGATCGCCGTAGCTCGAAACGGCGAGGTGGTGTTCGACATTGCTGCAACGTCGCCCGAGCATCCCACTTGCGTACGACAGGTCGAGGTGTACGCGGAGGACGAGAGGGAAGCCACTTGGCGGGAAAGCGTCAGCCATGAGAATGGCTGCGCCAATAAGTTTCCACTGCGGTATGGCGCGGCCCTCCTGGGCGCGCCTCATTCGGAGGTTCCCGAAGTGGCCGCCAAACGCTTGCGCCGCGGAGTGGTCTATGAAGTGACGACCACGACAGGAGCGACCGGATACGGCTTCGTCCGCTTCCTCATCCACGCGAACGGAACGATCGAGAACCTGCCGCGAAGCTCGGCGTCTCAGGACATCGACAACGAACGCTAGCTCGAGCACTGCCAGGTGGTAAACGTTCGAGCGCCAGCTGCTTCAACATCGGCAACGGAGGGCAGGCATGTTCGGATGGTTCAGGAAGGGCGTGGCCCGGCCGCAACCCGAGGCCCGCTGGATCGTCGAATTAGACCGCGATCACCCTCGCGTCACTGATGATCGGAGCGGCGTCCGGAGCATGGCCAAAGACGACCTGCGCGGCGTCGCCGTCGAAACCAATGATTCCGGCCCGTGGGGCACGGACGTGTGGTGGCTGCTGTTCGGCGCCGACGACCGCATGGCCTGCCTGTACCCGCTGGGCGCCACCGGCGAGGCCGCCCTGCTCGACTATCTGTGCGCCCTGCCAGGATTCGACTTCGCGGAAATGGCCAAGGCGATGCGATCGACGGACAACGCGGTGTTTCCGGTCTGGCGCAAAGAAGACGCGCACTGACGACGATGGTGGCGCGATCGGGACTGGCTCAGGCATCCATCACCTGCCAGCCCTTCGCGTCGATCACCAGCCAGGTCTTACGCGCCACCCATCGCCCCCTGATGCGGTGCTGCCAGGTGCACTGAAACTCGGTCGGCTCTTCGTCCGGCGCTAGGCACCGGATCGAACGGACGTCGGTTGCCGCCAACCGCCCGGTGCGAAACGGCACCAGCGCCGCGTCCGCCTTGTTGATCGCCGCCGCGAACTCCTTGGGAGTGATCGTGCCGCGCACGACCGCCATCGCCGGCGACGTCGACAACAACAGGGTGGCGATGGCAGTAAGGGCTCTCACGCCGTCGCCAGCGCGACCTCATACGCCGCCGTGGTCTTCGCCGCGACTTCCTCCGCGGTCACGCCCGGCGCCAGCTCGATCAGCCGGAACGGCGAGGCATGATCCACGCGCGAAAACACCGCGAGGTCGGTGATGATCATGTCGACCACATTCTTGCCCGTCAGCGGCAGGGTGCAGTCGGGGATGAACTTGGGGCTGCCGTCCTTGGCGGTATGCTCCATCACCACGATGATCTTCTTCACGCCGGCGACCAGGTCCATCGCCCCGCCCATGCCCTTGATCATCTTGCCCGGGATCATCCAGTTGGCGATGTCGCCCGCCT
>JAIXZK010000025.1 GCA_027489695.1 Sphingomonadales bacterium | reverse complement strand
GTGCCCGGCACCCAGACCCAGCCGAGCCGGTCGTCATGGCCCCAGCGGCCATAGTGATCGGTCGCCCAGCCCCAGGGATCGTCGCTGATCCAGAAGCGGTCACGGCCCCAGCGGCCGTTGACATAGGGTCGCCAGCCGCTGCCGGCATAGGGCTGGAACACCCGGCCGAAACGGCTGGTGACCCAGCGCCCGTGCCGCGACAGCGGCGCGGTGAAGACGCTTGCCGAGGTGACGTTGCGATAGCCGTAGAGATCGCCGGGCTGGGTCAGGTCGGCCTCGCCATCATCGGCATAGCCATAATCCTGGCCGGCATAGCCCTGCGTGTCATAGTCATAGCCGGGCCCGGCGCTTTCATAGCCCTGGTCGTCATAACCGCCGGGGTCGCCGGGATCATAGGGCTGCGCGGCCGCCGTTCCGGCGAGCAGCAGGGCGAGGACGGGGAAAAGAGCGCGGGGCGTGTTCATGCGGCGGTTGTGCGCCGCACGACATGTCGCCGCGATGAATGGTTGGTTTCTTGCTGTGAAATGTGCCGGTGGACGCGAAAGCCGCTCGCCTCCCTCCCCGCAGGGGGGAGGGAGGCGCTGTAGGGTCAGGCGGCGAAATCCGCCGGGGCCTCGCCGCGACGCTGGCGGGCATCCATCGCCGCGAACGCCGTCTCCAGCGCCCGCGTATGCGCGGTCACATCGAACAGCGGCGCCGTCGGCAGATTGGCGGCCAGCCGCGCCCGCAGCGCCGCGCGCCGCGGCGCATCGTGGCCGAGCGCCACCGCCAGATCGACATAGGCAGCGGCATCGGCCACCGCCAGTTCGGGCAGGCCGACATTGTGGACGAGGCTGGTCGCCACCCGCCCGGCAAAGCTCTGGCCGGTGCGAGTCAGCACCGGCACGCCGCTGCCGAGCGCGTCGCTCGCCGTGGTATGGGCATTGTAGGGCAAAGTATCGAGGAACAGGTCGGCACAGGGCAGCCGGCCGAGATGCGCGGCGATCGGCACCGTGCCGGCGAACACCAGCCGGTCGGGATCGATACCCGCCGCCGCCGCGCGCGCCCGCAGCCGCGCCCGCGCCGCCGGATGCTGCACCCAGATCCACAGCACGCTGCCCGGCACCTGTCCGAGAATTTCCAGCCACGCCGCGAACACATCCGGGGTCAGCTTCGATATCTGGTTGAACGAGGCATAGACCATCGCGCCATCGGGCAGGCCGAGGCTGGCGCGATCGGGGGTCGGCTCGCGCGCCCGCGCTGGTTCATTGGGCTGGTAGCTGCCGGGCAGGGTGACGACTGCTTCGCTGAAGCCGTCGCGGTTGCTGGCATCGATCAAATGGCGATCGGCGATGATGTAATCCATCGCCGCCATGCCGAGCGTGCCGGGATGGCCGAGATAACTAACCTGCACCGGCGCCGCGCGCGCCGTGAACACGCCGGGGCGGGCGAAGCGGGTATAGCCCTTCAGATCGACGGCGATGTCGATGCGGCGGCGGCGCAGTTCCTCGGCGATGGCGATGTCATCGGCGGCGGCGGCGGGCAGCCAGTGATCGATGCTGGCGCGCAGCCGCGCCTGCCAGGCATCGTCGGGCAGTTCGCGGCCGATGTTGACGCAGGTGACTTCGAAGCGATCCCGGTCGTGTGCCTCGAACGCCGCCGCCATCAGATACATGGTGGCGTGGTTGTAGAAATCCGCCGAGACATAGGCGATGCGCAGCCGCTCGCCCGGCGGATGCGCGCGCGGCAGGCCCGGCTGCAGCGCCGGCGCGCCGATGCCTTCGAGGTGGCGCGTGGCGGCGAGGCGCTGCAACAGCGGATCGTCGTGCGTCGCCAGCAGCGGGAAGGGTGCCGAGCGGCCACCCCGGGCAATGTCGTCGGCGATGGCTTGCGCTTCGGCGGCATGGCCGTCCCAGTCGCAGAGATAGCGCCGTGCCTGGAAACGCAGGCTGCGCGCTTCCTCGCGGCCCGGATCGATGGCGAGGCAGCGGTCGAAAGCGGCGATCGCCTCGTCCCAGCGCTCGACGCCCGACAGCGCGAAGCCGAGGCCGAGCAGGCTGTCGGCATTGCCGGGTTCGAGTGCCACGGCGCGTTCCAGCGCCACCACGGCATCGGGCAGCGCGCCCAAACGGACCAGGGTCATGCCTTCGAAATGCCAGGCCTGGGCGTGGTTCGGATCGCGGGCGGTGACATGGCGAAAGGCCTCGACGGCGCCTTCCGCCGGGCCTTCGCGCATCAGCAGCAGCCCCATGTTCATCGCCGCGGTCAGATTGCCGGCATCGGCATCGAGCGCCGCGGCATTGGCCTGCATCGCCTGTGGCACCCGCGCCGCTGCCGCGTGCAGCACGCCCTGCAGCATCCACGACTGGCTGTCGCCAGGGTCGGCGGCGGTCGCGCGCTGCAGCGCCGCCAGCGCTTCCTCGGCGCGGCCGAGGCGGAAAAGCGCCGCGCCGCGAAGTGCCTGTGCCGGCGGCAGCGCCGGCGCCATGGCAAGGGCGCGGTCGGCGAGCGCCAGCGCCTGATCGAAGCGCCCGTCGTTCAGCCGGCGCGCCGCCTGGTCGATCAGCCGCCGGGCTTCGAGGCTCTTGCTCATGGCCGCCCCGTTGGCGCCAGCGCCGGCACGTCGAAATCGGCGGGCGCCGCACCGTCCCGGGCGCGGGCGTCCATCGTCTCGAACGCCGTTTCGAGATGGCGGGCGAAGCGCAGCGGATCGAACAGCGGCGCTGTCGGGATCGCCGCCAACAGCCGCGCCTTCAGCGCCGCCAGCCGGGCCGGATCGCCGGCCAGCGCCACCGCCAGCGCCTCATATTCGGCAAGGCTGGCGGTCGAAAGTTCGGGCAGGCCGATGGCGTTGAGCAGGCTGGTCGCCACCCGGCTGGCGAAGCTGCGCCCGGCGCGGGTGATGATCGGCACGCCCTGGCTCAGCGCATCGCTCGCCGTGGTGTGGGCGCCATAGGGGAAGCTGTCGAGGAACAGATCGGCCAGGCCGAGCCGGGCGAGATGCGCAGACTGGGGCAGGGTGGCGGCGAAGACCAGCCGTGCCGGATCGACGCCGGCGGCGGCAGCGGCAGCGCGCAGATTGGCCTGGGCGCGGGCCTGGTCGTGCCACAGCCACAGCACGCTGCCGGGCACCGCGGCGAGGATGCGCAGCCAGGCCGCGAACATCTCGCCGCTGATCTTGTGCGGCGCGTTGAAGCTGCAGAAGACAAAGGCGTCCTCGGGCAGGCCGGCGGCGGCGCGATCGGGACGCGCCGTGACCTCGCGGCGGCGGGCGTTGGGCTGATAGCTGTCGGGCAGGAAGGCGATCGCCTCGCCATAGTGCTTGCGCTCGGCGTCGGGGATCAGCCGGCGGTCGGCGATCAGCCAGTCGACCGCCGGGCTGGCCAGCGTGCCGGGATAGCCCAGAAAGCTGACCTGAACCGGCGCGGCGCGGCCGGTGAAGATCGCCATGCGGGTCAGCGTCGTCAGGCCCTTCAGATCGACGGCAATGTCGATCCGCCGCCGCCGCGCTTCGGCGATGATCGCGGCGTCGGTCATGGTTTCGGCGGCGACCAGCGCATCGACCGACGCTGCCAGCCGCTGCCGGGCGGCGTCGTCGCTCGCCGGGCCATAGGAAAAGGCGGTGATCTCGAAACGCGTCCGGTCATGCGCCGCGATCATCTCGCCCATCAGCCGCAGCGTCGCATGATCGTGGAAGTCCGCGCTGAAATAGCCGATGCGCAGCCGCTCGCCGCGCGGGTGGAGCGCCGGCGCCGGCGCGACCGGGCCCAATGCCGCCATCCAGGCGCGCGCCGCCTCCTGCTGCAATTCCGGGTCGTCGATCGCCGTCATCAGCAGCAGCGGCCCGACACCGCCCTGGCCGCCGCGCAGCCGCGCCGCGATGGCGGCATTGTCGGCGGCGTCGTGCGCGAACTCCCCGAGCTCGCGCCGCAGCCGCTGGCGCAGTTCGAGGGTGAACGGCCGCTCCGGCTGCAGCGCCAGCAGCCGCTCGGTCGTTGCCAGCGCCGCTTCCGGCTGCCTGGTCTCCAGTTCAAGATAGGCGAGTCCCGCCAGCGCCTCGACATGATCGGGCTCAGCCGCGATGGCGCGGCGATAGGCGATGATCGCCGCATCGAACAGGAACATCTGCTGCAGCACGGTGGCCTGCGCGAAATGCACCGCCGCCAGCCCCGGCGCGAGCTGCCGGGCGTGTTCGAGCGCCGCCATAGCCGGCTCCAGCCGCTGCTGCGCCAGCAGCAGCAGGCCGAGGTTGATCGCCGCCGTCAAATGGCGCGGATCGATGGCCAGGGCGCGTTCATAGGCGGCGATGGCGTCATCGGCACGGCCCAGCCCGGCCAGCACCAATGCGCTGTTGACCTCGGCATCGGCATGATCAGGCCGCGCCCGCAGTGCCGCCGCGAATGCCGCCAGCGCCGCCTCTGCCCGGCCCTGCTGGGCCAGCACGATGCCGCGATTGCTGTGCGCGTCGGCAAAGCCAGGCGCCAGCCGGGTCGCCGCCTCATAGCCGGCGAGCGCGGCGTCGAGCCGTCCGGCGCGATGATCGGCAAGCGCCGCGCGAAACCGGGCGGCGGCGTCGGTCACGGCGCGATGGCGAGATCGGCCGGCGGCAGTCCGGCGCGGGCCTGCGCGTCCATCGCCGCGAACGCCGCTTCGAGATGGCGGGCGAACGCCGCCGGATCGTGCAGGCTGGGCGCCGCGGCAAGGCGCGCGGCGATGGCGGCGCGGCGGTCGGCGTCGCCGGCCAGCGCGATCGCCAGGGCGCGATAGGCCTCGGCGCTGTCCGCCACCAGTTCGGCCGCGCCGGCGGCGGTGGCGAGGCTGGCGGCGACCCGCGCCGGGAAGCCTTCCCCGATGCGCGTTACCAGCGGCAGGCCCATGCCGAGCGCATCGGCGGCGGTGGTATGCGCCGTGCACGGGAAGGTATCGAGCGCGAGATCGGCCAGGCCGAGGCGGGCGAGATGCTCGACATGCGGCAGGCTGGCGGCGAACACCAGCCGATCGGCCGCGACGCCGGCCGTCTCGGCAGCGGCGGCGAGCCGGGCGCGGGCGGCGGGCGCGTCGCTCCACAGCCAGAGCACCGAATTCGGCACGGCGGCCAGGATCGCCAGCCAGTCCTCGAACACCGCCGCGGTCAGCTTCCACAGCTGGTTGAAGCCGGCGAAGACAATGGCATCGTCCGGCAGGCCATGATCAGCGCGGGCGCTGCGCGGCAGCGGCGCCGGATAGCGGCCGCTCGCCGGCTGGTAGCTGCCGGGCAGCCGGGCAATGGCTTCGCCATAGCCGGCGGCACCGGCGGGGATCAGCGTCGCATCGGCAAGGAGATAATCCCAGCCTTTCCCGGCCATGGTGCCGGGATGGCCGAGCCAATTGACCTGCACCGGCGCCAGCCGGGCCGTGAACAGCCCGGGCCGGGCATGGACGGTGGCGCCCTTCAGATCGACCGCGACATCGATGGCAAGATCACGGGCGAGCGCGACGACTTCGCTATCGGCCATGTCGCCGATCTCGACGAAGCGATCGGCGGCGGCCACCGCGCGCGCCCGCCATTCGTCGTCGAGTCTCGGCCCCCAGGACAGCAGGGTCACCTCGACGCGCTCGCGATCATGCGCGGCCAGCACATCGGCGAGCAGATACATGGTGGCATGGGCGTGGAAATCGGCCGAGGCATAGGCGATACGCAATTTCTCGCCGGCCGGGTGCGGCGCGGCGAGGCCGGGCATCGGCGCCGGCAGGTCGGCACCGGCCAGCCAGGCCGCGGTGGCGGCGGCCTGCAGCATCGGATCATCGGCGAAGGCGATCAGGCCAGGCGGTGCCGGCGTTGCCTGCGGCGAAATGGCGAAGCTGTCGGCGGCGGCGCGCAGCACCGGCTCGGCGGCGGCCCAGTCGCACAGCTGCAGCTGTGCCCAGGCGCGTTGTTCACGGACCTGCGGCACCCCCGGCGACAGCGCCAGCGCCGCGTCATAGCAGGCCACCGCCGCATCATGCCGGCCGAGCTCGACGAGCGCGAAGCCCTTCAGGCACAGCGCCTCGATCTGGTTCGGCTCCAGTGCCAGCACGCGGTCGAAGGCGGCGATGGCATCGCCGGGGCGCAGCGCCCGGGCCAGCGCCGCGCCATGGTGGAAATGCAGCACGGCGCTGTCGGGCGCCAGCGCCAATGCGGCCTCGAACGCCGCGATGGCGTCGCCATTGCGGTGCATCCCGGCCAGCACCACCGCCCGGTTGAATGCGACATTGGCCTCGCCTGGCGCCGCAACCGCGGCGGCGTCGAGGCCGGCGAGCGCCTCGTCGTGGCGGCCGAGGTTGGCGAGCAGATTGGCGCGGTTGAGCCGGGCCTCGAGATCGCCGGTCTTGGCGATCGCGGCGGCATAGCTGGCCAGCGCGCCATCGGTTTCGCCGAACATGGTCAGCAGCACGCCCTGGCCGACAAGCGCATCGACATCGCCGGGATCGGCATTGAGTGCCTTTTGATAGGCGGTGCGAGCCTCCTCGAGCCGGCCGGCGCGAAAGGCCTCGGCAGCCTGGCGGAAGAAGCGGGAGGGGGGTTTCGGCGATTGCATCGGCGCGGACTTACCGGCCGGGGGGCGCCGGGTCCAGCCGGGCGCCGCAGCCGGTGCCCGAGGCAGAGGGAAGAGGGCCTCCGGCGGCTGGGGCCGTGGGCCCCAGACCCCGTTTTGTTGGCGATCACGCAACGCCAACTGCCTGCGATGGGGGCGTGAATCGAAATGGGGTCCGGGGCCCACGGCCCCAGCCGCCGGAGGCCTCGCGCTTCTCGATTCATGATTCGTCCAATCCGGCACTGCTGCCGGTTTCCGCACTTGTATCGCACCGCCGGCCGGCCATGATGATCCGATAACGGGAAGGACGAATCGTGCGGCGGGTAGGAATGGTGGCGGTTGCGCTCGCCGGGGCGGCGCTGGCCGGCGCGGTGGTTGCCGTCGGGGCGCCACCGGCTTCGGTCGCTGCCTTCCTGCCGATGGGTGCCGTCGCCGGGCCGGAACAGATCAGCGTGCGTTTCGCCACGCCGATGGTGGCATTGGGCGATCCGCGGTTGCCGGCGCCGATCACCGGCAATTGTTCGGCCGGCGCCAGCGGCCGCTGGGCCGATGCCAGCACCTATGCCATCGACCTGCCGGCGCCGCTGCCGGGCGGCAAGCGCTGCACCTATGATCTTGTCCCCGGCCTGAAAGACGCGCGTGGTGCCGCCGTCACCGGCCCGCGCCGTTTCACCTTCACCACCGGCGGACCGACGCTGCGCCATGTCGCGCCGCAGTATGAGACGATCGCCGAGGACCAGGCCTTCCTGCTCGCCGTCAATGCGCTGGTGACGCCGGCAAGCGTTGCCGCCCATGCCTCCTGCCTGATCGACGGCGTCGGCGAGGCGGTGCCGCTCGACCTGCTGCCGCAGCGCCAGCGCGATGTCATCCTGACCGACGTGCGTCGCGACTGGCAGGTGCGGCAGCTGCTGGAAGCCGCTGGCTGGCAGAAGCCCGAATATGGCGATGAACCGATGCCGGCGCGCGCCGCCATCTATGCCGCCAAATGCCGGCGCAGCCTGCCGCCGGGCGGCCAGGTGACGTTGGTCTGGGGGGCGGGCGTCGCCACTGCCGATGGGCTGACCGCGGGCGAAACCGATCGCCGCAGCTACAAGGTGCGCGCGGCGTTCAGCGCCCGGCTGGAATGTTCGCGCGTCAACGCCGCGGCGCGCTGCTCGCCGCTCGAACCGCTGCGCATCAGCTTTTCAGGCGCGGTGCCGATGAAGAGCGCGCTCGCCGTGCGGATCGAGACCGCTGACGGCAAGGCGATCGCGCCGGACAAGCCGAAAGAGCGCGCCGCGACGCTCGACACGCTGACCTTCACCGGGCCGTTTCCCGAGCGGGCGGCGCTTCGCATCGTCATGCCGGCGGACCTCACCGACGATTCCGGCCGTCCGCTCGCCAATGCCGCGCGCTTTCCGCTGGAAACCGCGACCGGCGATTATCCGCCGCTGGCCAAGTTCGCCGGCAGTTTCGGCATATTGGAGGCAGCGGAAGGCGGCGTGTTGCCGGTCACCCTGCGCGGCGTTGAAAGCCCGGCCCCGGCGCGTGGCCTGGTGCTGCCGGCACGGGCGCTGGCGGTGGCCAGCGATGCCGAGATCGCCGCCTGGCTGCGCAGCCTCGAACGCGCCGAGGACGGCAAATATGTCGAGGAACCGATCGCCGGATCGAAGGAGACGCGCACCGTCAATCTGACGCGCGCGACCCCGCTGATCGGCGCCCAGGCGCCGGCGCGGCGCTTCACCATCGCCCGCGACCGCGACCCGCGCCAGTTCGAAGTGGTCGGGATTCCGCTGAAGACACGCGGTTTCCATGTCGTCGAGCTGGCCTCGCCGGCACTCGGCGCGGCGCTGCTCGGGCCGGGCAGGAGCCGCTATGTGGCAACGGGCGCCCTGGTCACCGACATGGCGGTGCATTTCCAATGGGGTCTGGGCCGCAGCCTCGCCTGGGTGACGCGGCTTTCGGATGCGACACCGGTGGCCAATGCCCTGGTCGCGGTCAGCGACAGTTGCACCGGCAAGCTGCTGTGGCGGGGCCGCACCGACAAGGCGGGGCGGGCGGCCGTTGGCGATGTGCTGCCGCCGCCGAGCGCCTGGGGCGGCTGCGATTATGGCGAGCACCCGCTGATCATCAGCGCCCGCACCGCCGACGACATGAGCTTCACCTTGAGCCGCTGGGGCAATGGCATCCAGCCGGGCGATTTCAACCTGCCGCAAGGCTATGGCTATGTACGCACCGCGCTGCACACGGTGTTCGATCGCACGCTCGCCAAGCCCGGCGAGACGCTGCACATGAAGCTGCTGCTGCGCAGCCGCGGTGATGCCGGCATCGGGCCGGGGCCGGCGCTGGCGAAGCCGCAACTCGTCGCGCGGCACGGCGCCACCGACACGAAGTTCGAGGCGGTGCTGAAGATGGCGGGGCAGAGCGGCACCGCGTCGCTGGCGCTGCCGAAATCGGCGCCGCTTGGCGATTATTCGCTCGAACTGGCCAGCGAAGGCCGCGATGCCCTGTTCGCCGGCAATTTCAGTGTCGAGGAATTCCGCCTGCCGGCGATCCGCGCCAGCGTCTCGGGGCCGCGCGCCGCCCAGGTGGCGCCAAAGGCAGTGCCGGTCGATCTGGCGCTGACCTATTTGTCGGGCGGCGCCGTCGGCAATGCACCGGTCAAGCTGCGCACCAGCGTCAGCCCCCGCGACGTCAGCCTGCCGGACTATGAGGGCTGGACCTTCGGCGGCGAGCCGGTGGTGGCGGGAATCGTGGCGCTGGACGGCGATGGCGAAGCGGCCGGCGAGACCGCCAGCAGCCCGACCCGCGCCCGGCTGGAGCCGGTGACGCTGTCGGCCAGCGGCGCGGCGCGGGTCAGCGTTGGCGATCTCGGCGCCATCACTCGGCCGTCGAGCCTGGTCGCCGAAATGGACTATGACGACGCCAATGGCGAAGTCGCGACGAAAGTCGCGCGCATCGATCTGGAACCGGCGGCGCTGCGGGTGGGCCTGAAGCCCGATGGCTGGCTGGCGAAAGCCGATGATCTGCGGCTGAAGCTCGTCGTGCTCGATCTCGCCGGCAAGCCGCTCAAGGGCGCCGCGGTGAAGGTCAGCCTGTTCTCGCGCGAGACCTACAGCTATCGCAAGCGGCTGATCGGCGGCTTTTATGCCTATGACAACAGCCGCGAGACCAAGCAGCTGGCGGCGTCGTGCAGCGTGCGCAGCGACGACAAGGGTCTCGCCAGCTGCCAGCTCGACGCCGGGGTTTCGGGCGAAGTCATCGCCGTCGCCGAAGCGGCGGATGCGCAGGGCCGCGTGTCGCGCGCCACCATTTCGGTGTGGCTCGCTGGCGACGATGACTGGTGGTTCGGCGGCGACAATGGCGATCGCATGGACGTGGTTCCGGAAAGCGCTTCGGTCGCCGCCGATGGCATTGCCCGGCTGCAGGTGCGGATGCCGTTCCGCAGCGCGACGGCGCTGGTGACGGTGCTGCGCGACGGGGTGATCGATTCCTTCGTCACCGAGATTTCGGGCCGCGACCCGGTGATCGAAGTGAAGATGAAACAGGGCTATGCCCCCAATGTCTATGTTTCGGTGCTGGCGGTGCGCGGGCGGGTGGCGGGCTGGCGGCTGTGGCTCGCCGATCTGGCGCGGCGCTGGAACCTGCCCTGGATCAGCCGCGACGCCGCCTCGCCGACCGCGCTCGTCGATCTTGCCAAGCCGAGCTACCGGCTCGGAATCGCCAAGCTGAAAGTCGGCTGGGAGGCGCAGCGGCTGGCGGTGAAAGTGGCGCCGGATCGCCCCGGCTATCCAGTCCGCGCGACGGCGCAGGCGCTGGTCAGCGTCGCGGCGCCGGCCGGGCGTAAGCTGCCGGCGGACGCCGAAATCGCCTTTGTCGCGCTCGACGAGGCGCTGCTGCAACTGAAGGGCAACAACAGCTGGGACGTGCTGGCCGCGATGATGGCGGAACGGCCGCTTGCGGTGGTGCCGGCGACGGCGCAGACGCAGGTGGTCGGCAAGCGCCATTATGGCCGCAAGGCGGTGGCGAGCGGCGGCGGCGGCGGCGACATGGCCGGCATGACCCGGCGCGATTTCGATCCGCTGCTCGGCTGGTGGGGCCGGGTGCCGCTGGGGCCGGATGGCCGGGTACGGGTGCCGGTGAAGCTGAACGACTCGCTGTCGGGCTTCCGGCTGGTGGCGGTGGCGACGGCGGGCAACGACCTGTTCGGCATGGGCGAAGCGCGCATCCGCACCACGCAGGACCTGCAATTGCTCGCCGGCATTCCGCCGGTGGTGCGCGATGGCGACGATTATGTGGCGAGCCTGGTCGTGCGCAACACGACCAACGCCGCGATGCCGGTGCGGCTGACCGGCCGCGCCGGCGCCATCGTGCTGCCGCCGCTCGACGTTACGGTGCCGGCCGGCGGCGCGCGGACCGCGGCCTGGCGGGTGGTGGCGCCGCTGCAGGGCCCGGTGGTGTGGCAGGTGACGGCGCGCGGGCCATCGACTTCGGACCGGATCGAGGTGACGCAAGCGGTGATCCCCGCCGTGCCGGTGACGGCCTGGGCGGCGAGCTTCTTCCAGGCCGGCGCCGCGCCTTTTCCGGTGGCGGCGCCGGCCGGCGCGCTGCCGGGGCGCGGCGGTGTCGAGGTG
>JAIXZK010000121.1 GCA_027489695.1 Sphingomonadales bacterium | reverse complement strand
GCGCCGGGCTATCTCGCGATGACCGGCATCGCCGGCATCGGCCTGGTGCTGGCGGTGATGCTGTGGCTGCGCCGCGTGCCGGCGACAGCGACGGCGTAAGGGCAGCGCCCGCCCTCCCCGCAAGGGGGAGGGCGGGTTTCAATCCAGGAACAGCGCCGGATCGGGCTCGCTGGCGTACTGCGGCAGCGGAATCGCCGCCGCCGCCGCGCGCAGGGCGTTCGACCAGCGGTCGTTCAGTTCGGCATAATATTCGTCGTCGGTTTCGATGCGGTGCGCCAGTTCGATGCGCGGCGTGCCGGCGCGGATGGTGACGAGGTCGATGGGCAGGCCGACGGCGAGGTTCGATCGCATCGTCGCGCTGAACGAGATCAGCCCGACCTTGATCGCCTCGGCCATCGGCGTTTCGAAGGTGATCATGCGGTCGAGCACCGGCTTGCCATATTTGACCTCGCCGATCTGCAGATAGGGCGTGTCGGGGCCGCATTCGATGAAATTGCCGGCGCCATAGATCAGGAACAGCCGCGGTCGCTGCCCCTCGCGCGCGCCGCCGAGCAGCAGCGTCGCGTCGGTGCCGATCGAATCGTCCATGACGACATTGTCGATGGCTTTCTTCGCCGTCTGCAGCGCCTGGCCGACGACTTGCGCGGCGCGGAAGATCGTCGGCACCTTGTCGAGCGTTTCGATCTCGCCGCTGTCGGGCATCAATATGCCGCCGCTCAGCCGGCTGAGCGCATTCTGCGTCACAGACAGGCTGCCCGCCGAACAGACGGTGATGACGCGATCCGGACCGGTCTCGACGACGCGCAGCTTGCGATAGGTCGAGATGTTGTCGACCCCGGCATTGGTGCGGGTATCGGCCATCATCACCAGGCCTTCGCGCACCAATATGCCCATGCAATAGGTCATGGCGGTTGTGCCTCCTGCGAATTGGCGCTGGTCCGGCCCGTCGCCGGTCACGCCTGAACCTGCCACTGCGACTGGCTCTCCACCGGCGCGAGGTCGCGCGTCGTGACGCTTACCGACATGGTCTCGACTCCGCCGCCGCGGCGGGTGCCGCGCACCGGCGCCGCATCGAGATAGTCGAGCCCGACGGCGACGCGCAGATAGGCCTCGGTCGGCGATACGCCATTGGTCGGATCGAAGCCGACCCAGCCGAGGTTCTCGATCCAGGCTTCGGCCCAGGCATGGGCGGCGGGCTGGGTGACCATGCCGTCGGAGCGGACGAGATGCCCCGAGACGTAGCGTGCCGGAATGTCGAGGTGGCGCGCGGCGGCAAGGAAGATGTGCGCCTGGTCCTGGCAGACGCCGGCGGCGAGCGCGAAGGCATGGGCGGCATCGGTATGACTATGGGTGGCGTCGGTATCGAAGGTGACGCGGGCGTGGATGGCGCCGGCGAGCGCATGGCAGGTGGCGAGCGTGCCGTCGCGGACCTGGGCTCGCGCGAAGCTGGCGATGGCGGCGTCGGGCATGGTCAGCGGCGTGTCGCGGCGCCAGACGGCGAGCGGCAGCGTCTCGGCACCGCCGCGGACCAGCCCGTGCGTCTCGCTGGTATCGACTTCGCCGCTGACCCGCAGCGTCAGCGCCCGCAGTGGCGCATCGGCGTAGAACATGTGGACGATATTGCCGAAACTGTCCCGCCCGCGGCGCAGATGGCCGTCGCAATCGACATCGATGCGCCAGGAAACGACATGCTGGCCATCGTGCACACAGGGTTCCACGCGCAGCAGCTGCACGACATGGTGCGCCTGCTCGGCATAGTCATAGGCGGTCGTATAATCGACGCGGATTCGCATCTAGGCCCCATTTTCTCATTTCGCTGCAACGGCTTGCGGTGACTGCCCCCACCACTCGCTGCTTTTGCGGCGATTAGAACAGATATTGTTCGGCGATGCATTCCCCGAGGCGGTGGTTGTCGACGAGGAATTTCTCCAGAAACTCGTGCAGCCCCCCGGCGAAGATCGTGTCGATGGTCTGGCCGGCGAGGCAGGCATTGTTGGCGGCGGCCTGGCGATGGGCGATGCCGCGCTTGCCGGACTGGATGGCGAGCAGGTCGAGGTGACGCAATATCTCGTCGTGACAGGCGGCGAGGCTGCGCGGCATCTGGCGGTTGAGAATCAAGAGGTCGGCAACCAGCCAGGGCTTTACCGAATCGCGATAGACCCAGCGATAGGCGGTCAGCGCCGAGACGGTGCGCAGGATCGTCGTCCACTGGAAATAATCGAGGCTGCCGCCGACGCTTTCGCCGCGCGGCAGCAGCAAGTGATATTTCACATCGAGCAGCCGCGCCGTGTTGTCGGCGCGTTCGACCGCCGAGCCGAGATTGACGAACCAGAAGGCATCGCCGCGCAACATGGTGCGGTGCGCGGCGCCTTCATAAGCGGCGACCCAGCCGCGCACCTGGTCGAGCAGCGGCCCCAGTGCCTCGCGGCTGTCGAGGCCATGGACGCGGCTGATCTCCAGCCAGGCGGTGTTGATCGCCTCCCAGGCCTCTTCCGTGAGCGCGGTGCGCACCGAGCGCGCGTTGTTGCGCGCGGCTTCGAGGCAGGAGCGGATCGAGCTGGCATTGTCGGGCGCCAGGGTCAGGAATTCGCTGACATGATGTTCGTCGACGGCGAGGCCCCGGGCGGCATGCGCCTCGGTCATCCACGCCGTCGCCAGCGCCGATTCCCAGGCGTTGACGGCGCCGCCATAGGTCGACGGCAGCGCGGCGAGGCGCTGTGTGGCCTCGATCAGCCGCGCGGTGAAATCGGCGCGCTCGAGATAGCGGCCCATCCAGTAGAGCGAGGAGGCGGTTCTAGAGAGCATGGCTGTGTCGCCGAACGGGCAGAGCGCCGCGGCAAAGCCGCGTCGTGACGTCAGACGGGCTCGGGCGGCAGGAGCGCCGCCCGCCCCGCTGGCCGAGCTTGCGCCTCTCGGCGCGCTTCCCGGATTTGCTGCGCAAATCCGGTCCAGCGCTCCGGGCCGCTGCGCTACTCATCAATCACCCATGTATCCTTCGTGCCCCCGCCCTGTGACGAATTCACCACCAGCGACCCCGGCGTCATCGCCACCCGGGTCAGGCCGCCGGGCACGATATGGGTGCCGTTGGTGCCGGTCAGCACGAAGGGGCGCAGATCGACATGGCGGCCGGCGATGCCGCCATCGGTCGCGGTGGGGCAGGTGGACAGCGCCAGCGTCGGCTGGGCGATGAACTTCTCCGGCGCGGCCTTCAGCTTGGCGGCAAAGGCGGCGAGCGTCGCCTGCGGCGCATGCGGCCCGATCAGCATGCCATAGCCGCCCGAACCATCGACTTCCTTGACCACCAGTTCCGACAGATGGTCGAGGACATGGCCGAGCGCTTCCGGTTCGCGGCAGCGCCAGGTCGGCACATTGGCGAGCAGCGGCTCCTCGCCGGTATAGAAGCGGACGATCTCGGGCATATAGCTGTAGATCGCCTTGTCATCGGCGATGCCGGTGCCCACGGCATTGGCCAGCGTCACATTGCCGGCGTGATAGGCCGCCATCAGCCCGGGCACGCCGAGCATCGAGCCCGGATTGAACACCAGCGGGTCGATGAACGCATCATCGAGCCGCCGGTAGATGACATCGACGCGCGCCGGGCCTTCGGTGGTGCGCATGTAGACGACATCGTCGCGGACGAAGAGATCGGAGCCTTCGACCAGCTCGATCCCAAGCGTGTCGGCAAGGAAACTGTGCTCGTAAAAGGCGCTGTTGTGGCGACCGGGCGTCAGCAGCACACAGGTCGGCGAGGCGCCGCGCTGGCGCCGCGGGCTGACCGAGGCGAGGGTTTCGAGCAGCTGTTCGCAATAGGTCTCGACCGGCGCCACCTTCACCTGGTCGAACAGTTCCGGCACCAGCTTCAGCATCACCTCGCGGTTTTCCAGCATATAGGAAACGCCGGACGGGGTGCGGACATTGTCTTCCAGCACATGGAACTGGTCGGGCCCGGTGCGGACGAGGTCGATGCCGGCGATATGGGTCCAGATGCCGCCGGGCGGGGTGCGGCCGGCCATGTGCAGGCAATAGCCGGGATTGCGCAGCACCAGATCCTCGGGAACGACGCCGGCGCGCAGGATCTCGCGCGGGCCATAGATATCGGCGAGGAAGGCATTCAGCGCGCCGACGCGCTGGATGAGGCCGGCCTCCAGCCGCCGCCATTCGGCGCGGGCGAGAATGCGCGGCACGATATCGAAGGGGATCAACCGCTCGTCGGCCTCGGCTTCGCCATAGACGGCGAAGGTGATGCCGATGCGGCGGAAGAACAGTTCGGCCTGGCGGCGGCGCGCGATCAGCTGCGCCGGCGGGGTCGCCTCCAGCCAGGCAGCGACAGCGCGATAGGGGGCAGCGGTTTCGCCGGGCAAGGCAGCACGAAGCTCACGGCTGTAGGCGTCGCCACTGCCGAACATTTCGTCATAGGCGTCAAATCTCGCCATCGCTGCTCCCGCCGCTCACGCTTTCATCTTGGCGGGAGCGGCGGGCAAAGGGCAAGAAGATTGTTGCAGCGCGGCGAGCGGATTTCAGAAGGTTGCGCCAGGCCTCGTCGGCGCCGCCTATTGCGGGCGTTCGTTGACGCGGTCGGGCCGGGTGCCGCGATCGGGCGAAGGCGCCGGCCGCGCGACCGGCAGTGGCGGCGCGACCGTCGTGACACCGCCACCCGGGGTGAAGCCGCCGCGACCACCACCGTCGGGACGACCACCACCGTCGGGACGGCCGCCGCCATCCGGACGACCACCGCCGAAGCCGCCGCGACCGCCACCCATGTCGGGCCGGACCGGCGACCCGCCGCCCATGGCGCCGCCGATGCTGTTGCCGACCCCATCGGGCCGGCCGCCGGGCCGCTGGAAGCCGCCACCGGGGCGGATGCCGTCAGGCCGGCCGCCATCGGGCCGCCCGTCCGGACGCTGGAAGCCGCCGGGGCGGCCCCCATCGGGGCGGCCCCCATCGGGCCGGCCCCCATCGGGACGCCCATAAAAGGGCCGGTTGCCGCCGTTCCAGTTCGGCCGTCCATAGCCGCCCATATCCGGCCGGTTCTGCGGGCGGCCGGTCCAGCCGGGCAGGCCGGGGCGCACGCCGCCGAGATTGCCGCCGATCTGGCCGCCGACGCTGCCGGGCGAACCGGGCCGCGGGCGATCGTTCCAGTTCGGGCGGTTGTTGTTCCAGTCCGGGCGATTGTTGCCGTTCCAGCCGGGGCGATTGTTGTTCCAGCCCGGCCGGCCAAAGCCGCCCCAGCCCTGGCCGGCGCGCCAGCCGCTGTTGAAATTCCACTGGCTGCCCTGCCAATAGCGGCGGCCGGCGTTCCACGGCAGCACATAGCGGTTGAAGCCGGGGCGATAGGCATAGCGGCTGGGCACCCACACCCAGGACGGCGCGTACCAGCTGTTCCAGTCGTTCCAGCCGAAGCCGTTATTGAAACCGCTGCCGAAGCCGACGCCGACGCTGTAGCTGACCGACGGCGGCAGCGGCGCCCAGCCGGTCAGATCATCGGCTTCGCGCCATGCCACCCAGGACGGCGCCCATTCGGTGCCCGGCACCCAGACCCAGCCGAGCCGGTCGTCATGGCCCCAGCGGCCATAGTGATCGGTCGCCCAGCCCCAGGGATCGTCGCTGATCCAGAAGCGGTCACGGCCCCAGCGGCCGTT
>JAIXZK010000327.1 GCA_027489695.1 Sphingomonadales bacterium | reverse complement strand
GATCTGGGTATCGGCACCGACCTGTACCGCCGACATATGGCCGCTGAGGAAGGGGTTGCTGCCGGCGGCATAGCCGATCAGTTCGTTGATGACCTCATTGAGGTCGAGCACGTCGCCATCGGCGCCGACGGTGAACTCGGTGATGATGTCGGCAACATGGCTGAGCGGGAAGAGCCGCGCGGCATAGCCATCGAGGCGGAAGACGTCGCGGCCATTGCCGCCGCTGATGGTATCGGCACCGATGCCCAGCCCCGAGGCCGCGGCGCTGGCGACGAAATTGAAGGTATCGTTGCCGTCACCGCCGACAAGGCTGTTGGCGCCTTCATAATCCTCGATGAAGTCGTCGTTGTCGCCGCCCAGGATGGTGTCGTCGCCGGTGCCGCCATAAAGGCTGTCGTTGCCGGTACCGCCTTCGATGGTGTCGTTGCCGCCATTGCCGCGCAGTGTATCGCCGCCGCCGGCGCCAATGATGGAATCGGCATCAACCGTGCCGCTATAATTGTCGTTGCCAACACCACCGGTATAATTCGCCACAAGACTCTCCCTTGCCCACGCCACCCGAGGGGGATGGCGAGCCGTTCGATTCCGTGCGAGCCCGTGTTTTCTTTTTTGCTTAGACGATCGGCGATATCGCCTCAATATGTTTCAAAACCATGAAATCCATCACAAAAGCGAGGGTGCGTCATGGACCTGCTGTTCATCCACCAAAACATGCCGGCGCAATTCAAGCACTTGGCGCCGGCGCTTGCCGCCCAGTCGCGCCACCGCGTGCTGTTCCTCACCTGCCGCAAGGGCATCGACCTGCCCGGCGTCCGCCGCGTCGAATATCCTGCGCCGCGCCCGGCCGGGCCGGCCACCCATCATTACCTCCGCCAGTTCGAAGCCAGCGTCCGCCATGGCCAGCAGGCGGTGCGCGCCATGCTCGACCTGAAGCGTGAAGGCATCGATCCCGCCGTCATCATCGGCCACCCCGGCTGGGGCGAGATGCTGTTTGTAAAGGATATTTACCCGCGTGCCGCGGTGATCTCCTATGCCGAATTCTATTACAGCGGCCAGGGCGCCGATGTCGGATTCGATCCCGAAGAGCCGGCGACGATCGATACCATCTGCCGCGCGCGGGCCCGCAACGCGCATCTTCTGCTCAGCCTTGAGATGGCCGATTTCGGCCTGTCGCCGACCGAATGGCAGCGCAGCCGCCACCCTGCCGAGCTGCGCGGCAAAATCCGCACCATTTTCGATGGAATCGACATGAGCACCGTCAAACCCGACCCGGCGGCGCGTTTTCGCCTGCCCGACGGCCGGATTCTGACCGCCGCCGACGAGGTCGTCACCTATGTCGCGCGCAATCTCGAACCCTATCGCGGCTACCCTTCGTTCATCCGCGCCGTGCCGGCGATCCTGGCGGCGCGCCCGAACGCCCAGATCGTCATCGTCGGCGGTGACGAGGTCAGCTATGGCAAATCTCCGCCCAGCGGCGGCACCTGGCGCGCCGCGATGAACGCCGAAGTGCCGCTCGACACCCCCGAACATGCCGGCCGCGTGCACTTTCTCGGCCGCCTGCCCTACAATCGATACCTGTCGCTGCTGCGCATTTCGGCAGCGCATGTCTATCTGACCGTGCCGTTCGTGCTGTCCTGGTCGTGCGTCGAGGCGCTGGCGACCGGCTGCCTCGTCATCGGGTCCGACACGCCGCCGGTGCGCGAGGTGATCGATCCCGGCGTCAACGGCCTGCTGGTGCCGTTCCACGATCCCGCCGCCATCGCCGCCACCACCATCGATGCACTCGCCAACCGGGCCGGGCTGTTGCCGCTGCGCCGTGCCGCCCGCGCGCTGGCGATGGACCGCTATGCCCTCGACCGCTGCCTGCCGAAGCAGCTGGAGCTGGTCCACCGGGCCGCGGACCTGCAACGATAAGGGGGATTTCACTGGTCGGGGCGAGAGGATTCGAACCTCCGGCCTCTGCCTCCCGAAGGCACTGCCCGGTGCTGTTTCGGGTGCCTCTACCATGGAGGCGCCCCTCTTGCATCGAGCCGCGCACGGTATTTCCACCGGGAACGTCGAGGGAACATGCGGTCCCAGCGCGGTCCCAACATATCCCGCGACGGTCTGCATCGCTGGTGATATTTTGGAAGCGAAAGGATTCGATATGTTTGTTCGTACACAGGCTGGCCTGTTCATAAATGCGAGTGAGATCGCTACGCTTAGGCCCAATTCGCCGGTTCATCCCTCGGAGTACAAGGTCCGGGAGAAATCTGGTGACGAGCACGTCGTGGCCGCATTTGAGGCCGAGAAGCTGTTCGATCTGCCAACAACGATGTGTCCTGCGCAACCAGGATATTTTGTTGCATCTGTTGTATGGTTGGGGTTCGAAATCGACGTGGGTTTGGACCCGGTGATCGCTTGGGGCTTAAACTCCATGGGCTTCACCGTCGCCATCACGCGGCTAGGCGCCAACGGCGGGCTGCATGAGGATGCCGACATCGTCACGCCGGACGGCCAGGTGCATGCAGCAAATGGCGAACGCTGGTCGACGCTTTTTCACTACACCGACGAGAAACGGCAAAACTTTAGGATCGAGAAGCTCAAGGCTGAAGAGCGAGCAGACCGGTAACCCCCCCTCGTAATTTCGTTCGCAGTGAAAATGCAACTAGGCGGGCGGTTTCGGGGCCGAGGCCCCATAGTTTCGACCCGCCCCCACCCCCTCGTCGGCTCGGCCGCGGCGCGCTAGCGTCGCCGGCATG
>JAIXZK010000276.1 GCA_027489695.1 Sphingomonadales bacterium | reverse complement strand
TCGTCGATGATGCTGCCGGGGTCGATGCCCTCGCCGGCGGCATAGATGGTCTGGCCCTGGCCCTCGACCTCCAGCCCGCGCGGATCGAGCGGCGGCACCTTGTACGGCCCTGGCTCGGCGGTGATCAGCGGCGCCTGTTCGGCGTTCATGTAACCAGCGGTCGAGCCGCTCTCGCGCTTGGTGAAGACGATGATCAGCCCGATCGCGGCGATGGCCGCCAGGGTCAGCAGCCCGACCAGCGTCCAGAACAGCGAGCGCCGGCTGACTTCGGTGCGCGGGCGAGCGGCGGCCGCGGGGGTCGCCTCGGCCAGCCAGGGGGCGTCGTCTTCCTCGCGCGCCATCAGTTCAGCTCGTCCGCTGCCTCGACGCCCATCACGGCGAGGCCGTTCTTCAACACCTGGCCAACGGCCTGCGCCATCGCCAGCCGCGCCGCGGTCAGCGCCGGATCATCGGGCCGGACGACGCGCCGGGCGGCATCATCGTTGCCGGCATTCCACAGCGTGTGGAAGGCGCCGGCAAGATCCTGCAGATAAAAGGCGATGCGATGCGGCTCGCGCGCTTCGGCGGCCTGTTCGACGACACGCGGGAATTGCGCCGCCATCTTGATGGGCAGCAGATCGACGTCATCGAGCAGCGACAGATCGGGTTCGGGCAGCGCCAGCCCTGCGTCGACCACCTTGCGACCCAGCGACGCGATGCGGGCATGGGCATATTGGACGTAGAACACCGGATTTTCGCGCGACTGGCGGGCGACCTCGGCAAAATCGAAGTCGAGCGGCGATTCCGGCCGCTTGGTCAGCATCATGAAGCGCACGACATCCTTGCCGACTTCCTCGACGACTTCGCCGAGCGTGACGAAATTGCCGGAGCGTTTCGACATCTTCACCGGCTCGCCGGCGCGCAGCAGCTTGACGAGATTGACGATCTTGATGTCGAGCGGCACCCGGCCATCGGACAGCGCCCGCACCGCCGCCGTCATCCGCTTCACATAGCCGGCGTGATCGGCGCCGAAAATGTTGACCAGCGCGTCATAACCGCGGCCGATCTTGTCCCAATGATAGGCGACATCGCCGGCGAAATAGGTCCAGCTGCCATCGGATTTCTTCAGCGCACGGTCGGAATCGTCGCCGAACTGGCTGGCGCGGAACAAGGTCTGCGGCCGCGCTTCCCATTCCTCGGCGCTTTCGCCCTTGGGCTTTTCGAGCACGCCTTCATAGATCAGCCCGCGCGCCGCCAGATCATCGAGCGCCGCCTGCACCTTCGGCCCCAGCGAGGCTTCGGAGAAGAACACATCCTGTTCGATGCCGAGCAGCGCCAGATCGGCGCGGATGCGCACCATCATCAGCGCGACGGTCCGGGCGCGGAACAGCGCCAGCCACTCGGCTTCGGGTGCCGCCTGCCAGGTCGTGCCGAATTCGGCGGCGAGCGCTTCGCCGACCGGCACCAGATAATCGCCGGGGTAGAAGCCCTCCGGGATGCTGATCGTCTCGCCCAGCGCCTCGCGGTAGCGCAGGTGCGCCGAGCGGGCGAGCGTATCGACCTGGCCGCCGGCGTCGTTGATATAATATTCGCGGGTCACCTCATGGCCGGCCCAGGCCAGCACCGAGGCCAGCGCATCGCCGACAACGGCACCGCGGCAATGGCCCATGTGCATGGGCCCCGTCGGATTGGCCGAGACATATTCGACATTGACGCGACGGCCGGCACCGACATTGGACCGCCCATAATCGCCACCCGCCGCGGCGATGGCGGCGATCTCGTCACGCCACACGCCCGGCCGTAGCCGCAGATTGAGGAACCCCGGCCCCGCGACTTCGGCACTTTCGACTTCGGCGACGCGGGCCAGCTGCTGCGCCAGCAGTACGGCGATGTCGCGCGGCTTCATCGCCGCCGGCTTGGCCAGCACCATGGCGGCATTGGTGGCGAGATCGCCATGCGCGGCATCGCGCGGCGGCTCGACGGTGATCGCACTGCTGGCCAGACCGGCCGGCAGCTCGCCCGACGCCGCCAGCTGGTCGAGCGCCGCGGCGATATGGGCGGCGAAACGGGGATAAAGATGCAAGGCCAAGTCTCTCGATGCTTGCCGCCGTCCTAATCGTTCGGCGACGCGGCGTCACTATGGGGCGAAAAGAATGGCCTCCGGTGCCCCTGCTTACAAAAACGCCCGCAACTCGGCGAGAAAACGATCGAACTGGTCATGGTGCAGCCAATGGCCGGCGTCGGCGAAGGTCACCACCCGCGCGTCGCGGAAATGCTTCGCGCGGCCGTCCTCGAGCGGGTTGGAGGCCCAGCTCTTCTCGCCATACATCAGCAGGGTCGGGCAGGTGATGCGCGACCACAGCTGGGCGACCTGTTCCGCCGGCATGTCGGCGATCCAGGGCAGGTTGAGATAATTGTCGAATTTCCAGCTCCAGCTGCCGTCCTCATTGCGGCTGGCGCCATGGATGGTCAGGTGGCGGGCCTGGTCTTCGGTCAGATAGGCATTCTCGGTCTTCATCCGCTCGAAGGCGTCCTCGAGGGTCGGATAGCGCCGCGGGCTGCGCGCGGCGGCGGCGCGCTTGGCGTCGATCCATTCGCGCAGCCGCGCGCCGAAGTCCTTGGCCTGGCGCTCGGCGAGCATCTTCGGGCTGGGGCCGAGCCCCTCGATGGCGACAAGCTTGCGCACGGTTTCGGGATAAAGGCCAGTGTAGCGCAGCGCGATGGCGCCGCCCATGGAATGGGCGACGATGGTCACCGGCGCCAGCTTCAGCTGGTGGATCAGCTGCGCGAGATCGTAGAGATGCGTGTTGATGTCATAGCTGCCATCGGGCGCCCAGGCGCTGTCGCCATGGCCGCGCCAATCGGGCGCGATGATGTGCCAGTCGCGGCGCAGGGCGCGCGCCGTCCAGTCCCAGCTGCGGCAATGATCGCGGCCGCCGTGCAGCAGCAGCAGCGGCGGCGCCTCGGCATTGCCCCAGTCGACATAATTCAATCGCAGCCGCTGCGAGATGAAGCTGTGCGAGGTCGGACCGGAATCGGGAACGGGATCGTGCATGGCCGACTGGTGGCGCAAGCCGTGGCGCCGGGTCAATCGGCCGTCATCGCTGCGGCGGCGCAACATAATCTTCTGCTGCACGTGCGAAGAGTTTGTTGACGAACCTGTCAGGCTTATATTACGCAAACACATCGTAACGCCCGGCAGTGAAATTCGCAGGCCGGCAGCAAAGGATCATGACCATGTCGCGCACTTCGTTCCGCATGATCGCCATTGGCGTCGCCCTCGCCTTCGCCGCCCCGACCCTGGCCCAGGAAACCGCGGCCCCGGCGGTTGCCAAGGCCGGTCACATGCTCAAGGATTCGGCCGGCGGCCGCGTCGGCAAGATCGACAAGGTGCTCGCCGACGGTTCGGTTCGCGTGATTTTTGACGAACGTTTCGTCGTCGTGCCGGCCGCGACGCTGTCGATCGTCGATGGCGAAGCCGTCACTTCGATGCCGAAGCGCGACATCGCCAAGCTGCGCTGATCGCTGCGGCAGACGGCCATCGCGCCGCTTGCCGAAAATCGCGGCGAGATCAGTCGATCTCGCCGCGCAAATTCCCCAGCACGATATCGAGCAGCGCGTGCAATTGCGCCCGGCCATCGTCATCGATGCCGGCGAAGGCGCGCGCATCCTCCGCCACCGCCAGTTCCTGCAGCGTCGCCAGCAGCGGCGCTGCCCGCGGGGTCAGATAGACGCGATGGGCGCGACGATCGGTCGGATCGGGCCGGCGATCAAGAATGCCGTCCTCGCACAGCCGATCGACCATCCGCCCGGCGGTGACGTCGCCGACGCCGAGCCGCCGCGCCAGTTGCCGCTGGGTCGAACCTTCGGCCTGGTGCACGATCGCCACCGTGCGCCACTGCGCCGATGTCAGCCCCGAATCGCGAGCGCGGGCATCGAAATCATGCCGCAGCGCGCGCGCTGCCATGGCGATCTTGAAATGCAGGGTGCGCACCGGTGGCGGCGCGCCGGACGGCGTCGCGACGACCGCCGCGCCGGAATCCCTGTTGCTGGCATGATCGTCGATGTCGGCCTCCCCGGATCTGGCAGCATCTGGGGGCGCGGTGCGGCCGCGGTCAACCATTGCTGCGCAAAACGCGGTAGCGCGCCACCCCGAGGGCGGCTGGACAGCGGATCATGAAAAATTGGTGCGCCCGGAACGATTCGAACGTCCGACCCTCAGATTCGTAGTCTGATGCTCTATCCAGCTGAGCTACGGGCGCGCTGAGGAAGCGGCTCATAGGCGAGGGGGTGGGGCTTGGCAACAGGCTTTGCGCCGATTTCGCCGGCTTGCACCGTCATGGGTGCCGGCCTAGGCACCATCGCATGCGTCTGGTGCCGATGATCCTGTTGCCCTTGCTCGTCGGCTGCGCCGCCAGCGGCGGAGAATGGCCGTCGCTGAACTCCCGGCCCGGCGAGGCAACGCCGCTGGTGGCAAGGCCGGCGCTCGGCTGCAATGGCTGCGGCGGCGATGTCGCGATGCCGGCGCCGGTGCCGGCCGCGATACCCGCGGCGCCCGTCGACGTTGCCGCCCGTCTCGCCGCGATCGAAGCCGCTATCGCCGAGGTGGCGGCGGCGCTGCCGGCCCAGCAGCGCAATCTCGATCGCGCAGCGGCGCTGGCGCGCGGCGGCGCCGGCGATTCGGATGCCGGCGCGGCGGCCGAGATCGAACGCAGCCGCTATGCGACCTTGTTCGTGCCGCTGGCCGGTGCCGCCCGGCGGCTCGACGATCTGGAGGATGATCTGGCCGGCACCGATGGCGCCGACGCCAATGCCGCGGCGATCGCCGCCTTGCGGGCGCGGCTCGCGGCGCTGGAGGCAGCGCGGGCGCCCGGCGAATAGCCGGCGGCGGGCCGCTAGCCGGCGCCGAACACCGCGCGCCGCACCGCGCGCGCCACCAGATCGGCGGCGATGGTGCCGATTTCGGTCAGCCGCACCGGATCGCCACAGGCGCCGTCGCCGGTCGAAGCAACGAACAGCGTGTCCCCGTCAAACGGCGTGTGCACCGGCCGAATCGCCCGGGCGAGGCCATCGTGCGCCATCATCGCCACCCGCCGCGCTTCGGCGCGGCTGAGCGGCGCGTCGGTGGCGATGACGCCGATGCAGGTATTCTCGCGCGGGACGCTGGCGCCGGGGGCATCGGCGAGCGTGCCGATGCGGCGGCGCTTGGGCATCGGCACCGCGCCATCGGGGGGCGCGCCGGCATAGGCTTCGCCGAAACTGTTCACCGCCACCAGCGCGCCGATGCGATGGCCGGAGGGGAGCGTCGCCGAGACGCTGCCGATGCCGCCCGGCCGGCTGCCGGCGATGGCGCCATGGCCGGCGCCGATCGGTCCGGACATGTCGCCTTGGCCCAGCGCCGCGAAAGCCTCGCGCGCCAGCCGGCGATAGGGCGGCTGCGATTCCCAGGCCTTGTCGCCGCCATTGCCGAGATCGAACAGGATCGCCGCCGGCACCACCGGCACGCGCGGCAGGCCGGTGCCGATGTCGAGGCCGACACCCGCCGCCGACAGGCACAGCACCAGTTCATCGGCAGCGGCGAGGCCGAAAACGCTGCCGCCGGCCAGCACCAGGCCATGGACGCGCTCGACGAGCGTCGATGGATCGAGCGCATCGGTCTCGCGGGTGCCCGGCCCGCCGCCGCGCACATCGACGGCCAGCACCATCGGCGCATCGGGCACCAAGAGCGTAACGCCGGTGCGTGCGTCGCCATCATGGGCGTGGCCAATGCGCACGCCGGGGCAATCCGAGAAACAATCCGTCATGGCAAACGTATAAGCGTGACGCGGCGAACCCTTGCAAGCGACGCCGCCAACCGGCAGCGTATCGATCGGGGGCCATGAACCGCCCGGAGACCGCGATGGCCACAGCCCATATCAACCGCATCGGCACCGCGGTGCCGCCGCACGACGTCCACCAGGCGTTCGTGGATTTCATCGGCAAGCAGTTCGACGATCGCCGCGCCCAGCTGGTGTTCCGCCGCATGGTCGGCCGCGCCGGCATCGATCACCGCTGGTCCTATTTCGAACCGGTGCGCGATCCGGACAGTTTCGTCGCCGATTCGGAAGGTTTCTACGTGCCCGGCGCCTTTCCGACGACGGCGACGCGCATGGCGCGCTATGAAGCGACGGCGCCTCGCCTCGCCACCGCCGCCATCGACGCGCTCGAACTGGGCGAGGATCGTGCCCGCATCACCCATCTGATCGTGGCTTCCTGCACCGGCTTCGTCGCGCCTGGGCTGGACCAGCTCATCGTCAAGGCGGCCGGGCTCGATCCCGGCGTCGAACGCACGGTTGTCGGCTTCATGGGCTGCTATGCCGCGGTCAACGCGCTGCGGCTGGCGCATCATTTCGTGCGGTCGGAGCCGGCGGCGCGGGTGCTGGTCGTCAATCTCGAGCTCTGCACCCTGCATTTCCAGGAAACCCAGGACCTCGAACGCGTGCTTTCGATGCTGCTGTTCGGCGATGGCTGCGCCGCGGCGCTGGTCACCGCCGAGGCAAGCGGCATCGCGCTGCACGATTTCCGTGCCGCGACGATCGAGGATTCGGGCGAGGCGATCACCTGGCGCATCGGCGACCAGGGTTTCGACATGCATCTTTCGGGCGAAGTCCCCGGCCGCATCCAGCGCGCGCTGCGCCATGACGCGACGCGCAACGATGGCGAGGGCCTGCTGCGTGGCACGACGCCGGCCGATTACGACGTCTGGGCGGTGCACGCCGGCGGCCGCACCATCCTCGATGCCGTCGAAGCCGGCTTCGAACTCGGCCCGGACGCGCTCGGCTGGTCGCGTGGTGTGCTGAAGGACCATGGCAACATGTCGTCGGCGACGCTGATGTTCGTCCTGCAGCGCATCATGGCGGCGGCCGGCGGCAGCGTGGCCAATGGCGCCCGCGGCTTCGGCGTGGCGTTCGGGCCGGGGCTCGCCGCCGAAAGCTTCCGCTTCACGGTGCAGTAGCGTGACCGCGATCGACTTCGCCGCGCGCGCTGTCGAAGCCGAGCTGATGGATGCCGACGATCTCGACCCCGCCACCTATGCGGCGCTGATCGCCGATCTGGCGCGGGTCAACACCATCACCCTCGCCCGCCGGCCGACGCTGGCCTGGCTGCGGCGGGCGACGCGGGGCCTCGCGCATTTCACGCTGGTCGATGTCGGTTTCGGCCATGGCGACATGCTGCGTGCCATTGCGGCCGATGCCGCCCGGCGCGGGCAGAGCGCGCGATTGATCGGCATCGACCTCAACCCGCGCAGCGCGCCGGTGGCGGCGGCGGCGACCGATCCGGCGCTCGGCATCGAATGGCGCACCGGCCGCGCCGAGGATCTCGGCGTCGATCCCGATTTCATCATCTCGTCGATCGTCTGCCATCATATGGACGATGCCGAACTGGCCGGCTTCCTCGCCTGGCAGGAGCGCACGGCGCGGCGCGGCTGGTTCGTCAACGACCTCCATCGCCATCCCATCGCCTGGGCCGGCTTCCGGGCGCTGGCGTTCCTGTTCCGCTGGCATCCGATCGTCGCGCACGATGGCGCGCTGTCGGTGCGGCGCAGCTTCGTCGCCGCCGACTGGCGGCGGCTGCTGGCAGCGGCCGGGCTGGCGGCGACGCCGGTGACGGTGCGCTGGCATCTGCCGTTCCGCTGGGGCGTCGGCCGGCTCAAGGCGGCCGGCTGAGATGACCGCGCGCGCCATCATCATCGGCGGCGGCCTTGCCGGCGGCGCCGCGGCGGCGCGGCTGGCGGCGCTTGGCGCGCGGCCGCTGCTGCTCGAACGCGAGGCGGCAGCGCATGACAAGGTCTGCGGTGAATTCCTGTCGATCGAAGCGACGCGGCATTTGACGGCGCTCGGCCTCGACATCGCCCGGCTCGGCGGCGCGCCGATCGGCGAGGTCGTGCTCCACGCCGGCCGCCGCTCGGCCCGCGCCGCGCTGCCCTTCGTCGCCACCGGCGTCACCCGGCGGCGACTCGATGCGGCGCTGCTCGACCATGCCGAAAGCCTCGGCGCTGAAGTGCGGCGCGGGGTCGGCGTGCGTCACCTTGGCGAGGGCCGGGCAGTGACGACGCAAGGTGATACCGACGCCGGCACGCTGCTGCTCGCCACCGGCAAGCATGATTTGCGCGGAGAGGGCCGTGATCCCGCCGGCACCATCCAGGGCCTGATCGGCTTCAAGATGTTCTTCCGCAGCCCGAGCCTCGCCCGCCGCCTCGCCGGCCGGGTGGAAGTCACCGGCTTCGCCCATGGCTATGCCGGGCTGCAGCCGGTGGAGGAAGACCGGCTGAACCTGTGCCTGGTCATCGACCGCGATCATTATCGCAGGCTCGGCGGCACCTGGCCGTCGCTGTTCACCGCGCTGCTCGCCGAACCCGGCCTTGCTGTCCTCGGCAATGCCGAAGCGCTGCTCGACAAGCCCATGGCCATTGCCGCCATTCCCTATGGCTATCTCGCGGCCCCTCGCGATGATGGCGTCTGGCGGCTCGGCGACCAGGCCGCCGTCATCCCCAGCTTCTGCGGCGACGGCATGGCGATGGCGGTGCACGGCGGCCGCCTCGCCGCCGACATGCTCGCCGCCGGCGCGACGCCGGCGGCCTTCCAGACGCAGTTGCGCCGCGATGTCGGCCGCCAGGTGCGGCTGGCGACGCGGCTGCAGCGCCTTGCCGGCACGTCGCTCGGTCGCTTCGCGTTGGTCGCCGGCCTCGGCGCCGTGCCGGCGGCACTGACCCTTCTGGCACGCTGGACGCGGGTGGAGCCGGCGGCCCTGGCGCGGGCGGCGGTCTAGGAAGGATTGCCGCCGCAGGCAATTCGGCCGTCAGTCGATGCGATAATGGATCGGCTTGAAGCTGCCATTGTTCGAATCGGGGGCCGAACAGGCGGTCAGGCCGATGATCAGGTCCATTTCGGCGCGCAGCACCAGCCGATCGCCGGCGCGGCTGCGCGGTGGCAGCACTGTCAACGCGCCGCTGTCACCATCGACAGCGACATTCATGAAGATGTTGAAGGCAACCGGGATGCGGTCCGGGCCGATGCCGAACGGCGCCAGCGCTGCCGCCAGATTGCCGAAGCAGCCGCGATGCGGGGTATCGTCGCCATAGAGGATACGGAAAGTATCCGCCGAACAGGGCGTCAGCAGGAAATCATGCCGGCCGACCGTGTCTTCCAGCAGATGCAGCATGATGTTCGATCGGTTCGACCAGATGGCATCGGGGGCGGTCACGAAGATCCGCGACAGATAATCGAGGGTGCGGCCGGAGGAGATGACCTCGTCGGGATCGTCGGCGTTGAACGCCAGCAGATCGGCGACCTGCTCCCCCTGCGGGTCGATGACGGTCAGCCGCTGGCCGCGGGCGAGGCGGAAGGCGACGCCGGAACGCGGCGGGATTTCGACGATTTCGCCCGGCGAGCGCGGGGCATTGCTGGCTTCAGGCGGCATCGCGTGCCCCTTGTCCACGCCCGGCATAGGGGCATTGCCAGTCGTTGCCGACGGCGCGACCGCTGTATTGGCGGGCTTCCGAGGCTTCGCCATGGCGTTCCAGCATCGGGTTGATCGATCCGGCGAGGACTTGGTCGCGCGCCAGTATCGCACTGCGCATCGACTCATAGCGGTTGGCGGCACGCAATTGTTCGAATTGGTCGTGCAGGTTGAACACCAGCGCCGGCCGCACGAAACGCCGCGCCGGGCGGCTGGCGCCGGGGTGGAGGCCGACGACGAAGAAACCCTCGCCGCCGAAGCTCAGCGAGAAATGCGGGTCGCCGGGATCATCGCTGACCCGTTTGTCGCGGGGGCTGCCGAACCACAGATCGTCCTTGTCGGAAAGGCTCTGCACGCGTTCCCAGAGATGCGCCTCGAACGCCGGTTCGTCGATCGCTTCGGGGCCTTCGAAGATCACCACCAGCGTCTGGAACAGCGCCGGATCGGCTTTCCAGCCGGCAGCGAGATCGACGAGCTCGGGCAGGATACGCAGATCGTCCCAGGCCGAGGCGAGGTCGCGGGCGATCAGGATGCGCATGCCGCCGCGCTGCAGCGCTGCCTTGGCGCCGACACAGGGAAAGCCGGCGTCGCGGACAAAGGCGCGGAATTTATCGGCAAGCGGATGCTCGGCATCGGCGGTGGGGACCGGTTTCATAAGGGCTCCTTCACGCGGGGGCAGGCCGGAAACGACCGGGAACCGAGTCCGTTCCCGCGGCGCGCGGTGACACGAGGTCACGAGCGCGGTGCCGGCCTCTGGCGCACGGCCTTGCCAAAACCGGGCTTTGCGGGAAGGGACGGCGGCGATGCTTCCGTCTTCCGCCAGCGCCGCGTCCGCGCCTGCCGCGCCCCCTGCCGGGCGCACTGCCGCGCCCAGTGCCGGGCTGGTGGCTGGCGCCGTGCTGGCGCTGGTCGTCGCCGCGCTGGCGGCCTTTGAACCGCGGCTGTTCAACGATGGCGATACCGGCTGGCATCTGGCGACCGGTCGGCTGATCCTCGACAGCGGCCGGGTGCCGGTCGTCGATCCCTTTTCCTACAGCGCCGCCGGTCGGCCCTGGCATGCGCATGAATGGCTCGCCGAGCTGCTGATGGCGCTGGCCGGGCGGCTGGGCGGCTGGGCCGGCGTGGCCCTGCTGCCGGCGCTGGCGCTGGCGGCGGCGCTGGCGCTGCTCGCTGCCGAAGCGGCGCGCTGGCTCGATGCGCGCAAGACGGTGCTGCTGCTGGCGCTGGTGGCGACGGTGCTCATGCCGTTCATGCTGGCGCGGCCGCATGTGCTGGCCTGGCCACTGCTCGCCGGCTGGACGCTTGCCATGCTGCGCGCGCGCGAGGCTGGCCGGGCGCCGCCATTGCTGCTGGCGCTGGCGATGCTGGTCTGGGCCAATCTCCACGCCAGCTGGGCGCTGGGGCTGGGCATCGCCGCGCTGCTGGGGCTGGAGGCGCTGATCGAAGGCCCTGACCGGCGGCGGGTGCTGATCGGCTGGGGCAGCTTTGGCGTGCTTTGCCTGGTGGCGGCGATGGGCACGCCGCAGGGACCCGCCGGGCTGCTGTTTCCGCTGACGGTCAGCCGGCTCGATATCCTGTGGCTCGTCGCCGAATGGCAACCGACCAGCTTCCCGCGGCATCCGGGGTTCGAGGCAGCGCTGCTGGCGCTGCTTGCCGTGGCGCTGTTGCGGCCGTTGCGGCTGCCGCTGCTGCGCACCGCGCTGCTGCTCGGCCTGCTGCATCTGGCGCTGACGCATGAACGCCACCAGGCGGTGTTCGCCATCGTCGGCGCGCTGCTGCTGGCGCGGCCGCTCGGCGCGGCGCTGGCCAGCACGGCGCAGCCGGTGCCGCGGCGCTGGCTGCTGCTGCCGGCGGTACTGCTGCTGGTGCTGGTGACGGCGCGGCTGGCGGTGCCGAGCGTCCGCCCCGATGCCTATGCCAACCCGGTACGGGCATTGGCGGCGGTGCCGGCGGACCTGCGCGCGCGGCCGGTTTTCAACGCCTATCAGTTCGGCGGCTCGCTGATCCTCGCCGGGGTCAGGCCCTATATCGACGGCCGCGCCGATATGTATGGCGATGCCTTTGTGCAGTCATTCTGGCGGCTGCATCAGGGCGACATGGTGGCGTTTCGGGCCGAGGTGGCGCGTCGCCATATTGCCTGGACCATGCTGGCGCGCGACGCGCCGCTGGCAGCGGCGCTCGATCGCGAGCCGGGCTGGAGCCGCATTTACGCCGATCGCTGGGCGGTCGTGCACGTGCGGAGGCCGTGATGGAAACCCTGCCGATCTTCGTGACCGTTGCCGGCCGGCCGGTGATTCTCGTCGGCGATGGCGAGGCGGCGGCGGCCAAGGCGCGGCTGGTGGTGGCCGCCGGCGGCATCGTCAGCGACGAAAGCGCGGCCGGGCCGGTGCTGGCCTATGTGGCGCTCGACGATGAAGCCGAAGCCGCCGCGGCGGCGGCGCGGCTGCGGGCGCGCGGCCTGCTGGTCAATGTCGTCGACCGGCCGGCGATGAGCGATTTCCTGATGGGCTCGATCGTCGATCGCGCGCCAGTGCTGGTGGCGATCTCCACCGGCGGCGCCACCGCCAGCCTGGCGCGGGCGCTGCGGACGCGGCTGGAGGCGCTGCTGCCGGCCTCGCTCGGCGGCCTGGCGCGTGCCATCGGTGCGGCGCGCGGCGCGGCGGCGCGGCAGCATCCGACCGTCGCCGACCGGCGCCGGCTATGGGAACGCGCGCTGGCCGAAGGCGCGTCGCTCGATCCGCTGCGGCCGCTGGCCGACCCCGATGCCGCGGTGGCCGCCGCCATCGCCGGCGATTCCGCCGCGGCGGCGCAGCTGGTGGAGATGGTGGTGACCAGCGCCGATCCCGGCGAACTGACCCTCAACCAGCTCGGCCTGCTCGGCCGCTGCGACACGCTGGTGGTCGACGGCGAAGTCGCGCCGGCGGTGATCGATCGGGCGCGGCGCGATGCGGCGCGGGCCAGCGCAGTGCCGGAACCGCTGCCGGAGGGCCTGACGGTGCTGCTGCGGGCCGCGTTCCGGCCCGCCTAGGCCACCAGTTCGATGTCCCAATAGAGGTAATCGCGCCAGGTTTCGTGCAGATAATGCGGCGGAAAGGCCCGGCCATTCTCCTGCAACTGGTGTGTCGAAGGCTGGAATGGCCGCTGGCGCAGGCCCATATGCGCTTCCGCCGGGGTGCGACCGCCCTTCTTGAGGTTGCACGGCGCGCAGGCGGTGGTGACATTCTCCCAGGTCGTGCGCCCGCCATAGGCGCGCGGCACCACATGATCGAAGGTCAGGTCATGCGTCGCTTCGCAATATTGGCACTGGAAACGATCGCGCAGGAACAGGTTGAAGCGGGTGAAGGCCGGGTGGCTCGACGGCTTCACATACTGCCGCAGCGCGATGACGCTGGGCAGCTTCATCTCGAACCGCGGCGAGCGGATGACGCGATCATATTCGGCGATGATGTCGACGCGTTCCAGGAACGCCGCCTTGATCGCCGTCTGCCACGGCCATAGCGACAGCGGATAGTAGCTCAGCGGCGTGTAATCGGCGTTGAGCACCAGTGCCGGGCACGCGTCCGGTGGCGACAGGACGTTGGGATGATACATGCGAACGCCGCTCCCCTGCCTTGGGAATGGCGCCACGGGCCCTGTCGCACAGTGCTCTCGCACTCAAGGCCGCGTTGCGGCCGTTCCGTGGTTTGTGGGCCTATACAACAGTTCGTGTGTCAGACAAATGACAATACCGTATTTGGTTGTGGATGAATTTCGGGCGAGAGGCCGCCGATGATCGTGACGCGATTCGCGCCGTCGCCGACGGGGCTGCTGCATCTGGGGCACGCGCTGTCGGCGCTGACCGGCTGGCAGCTGGTCCGCCGCGCCGGCGGCAGCTTCCGGCTGCGCATCGAGGACCTCGACAGCGGCCGCTGCCGGCCGGAATTCGAAGCCGCCATCCTCGCCGACCTCGCCTGGCTCGGGATCGACTGGGACGGGCCGGTGTGGCGCCAGTCGCAGCGGCGCGATGCCTATGACACGGCGCTCGACCGGCTGCGCGCGCTGGGCGTCGTCTACCCCTGCGTCTGCACGCGCGCCGATATCGCCGCCGCCGCCACGGCGCCGCATGGGCCGGAAGGGCCGCGCTATCCCGGCACCTGCCGCGGCCGCGCCGCGGTTTCCGGCGATTTTGCCTGGCGGCTCGATGCGGCGCGGGCGGCGGCGCTGGCCGAATCATTGCGTTTCCACGACGCCGTCGCCGGCACCATCGCCGTCGATCCGGCACTGCTCGGCGACGTGGTCGTGGCGCGGCGCGACATCGGCGCTGCCTATCACCTCGCCGTCGTCGTCGACGATGCGGCGCAGGGGGTGACGGACGTGGTGCGCGGCGACGATCTGCTGGCCGCCTGCCATGTCCAGCGGCTGCTGCAGGCGCTGCTCGGCCTGCCGGAGCCGCGCTACCACCATCACCCGCTGGTCACGGACGCCGAGGGCCGCCGCCTCGCCAAGCGCGACCGCGCGGCGACGCTCGCCGCGCTGCGCGATACCGGCGTCGATCCCGCCCGGCTGCGCGCCGCGCTGCTCGCCGGCGACTCGGCGGCATTTGCGCGGCAAAGCGGCGCGGACTAGGGTTTGCCACTGGCAGGACGGCCATGGCCGCCCCATGTGCCGGACGTTCGCGGCGCTGCCGCCGTCACCGGGGTATTGTTTCATGCAGGCCATGCTCATCATCTTCATGGTCGTGGCCGCGCTGGCGACGCTCGGCGTGCTGGCGCGCGGCATCATCATCATGGCGCGCGGCAAGGACGTCACGGGACAGCAATCGAACAAAATGATGAGCTATCGAGTGGGGTTCCAAGCGCTGGCAATCCTGTTCATCATCATCCTGTTCGCCCTCAACCGGCCGTAAGGCTGGCCGAAAAGCGCTGGGGAAGCTGTCGCCATGGTCAAGCTCAACAGGATCTACACCCGCACCGGCGACGACGGCACCTCGGGGCTGGTCGATGGCTTGCGCCGGCGCAAGGACGATCCGCGCTTCGCGGTGATGGGCAGCGTCGACGAGGCCAATGCCGCCATCGGCCTCGCCCGGCTGCACGCTTCGCCCGCCACCGACGCGCTGCTGTCGCGCATGCAGAATGATCTGTTCGATCTCGGTGCCGATCTCGCCACCCCCGGCGAGATCGAGGGCGCGCTGCGCATCGTGCCGGCGCAGGTCGAATGGCTGGAAGCGCAGATCGATGCCGCCACCGCGGCGCTGGCGCCGCTGACCAGCTTCATCCTGCCGGCCGGCACCCCGGCGGCGACGGCACTGCATCTGGCGCGCACCATTGCTCGCCGCGCCGAACGCGATGCCGTGGCGGCCGTTCACGCCGGCGAGGAAATCGGCGCGGCTGCGATGCAATATCTGAACCGATTGTCGGATTGCCTGTTTGTGCTGGCACGGATCGAAAATCCGGCCGGTGATGTGCTGTGGGTGCCGGGCGCCAATCGCTGAACCTGCGCAACGCGAAGGGATTGCCGCATGGGCGACGTGCTGACCGCCGAAGCCGATCTCGCCGGCCGCTATCGCGCGGTGCGCGCCTTGAGCGTCGCGCTGGTGGCGCCGCTTTCGGATGCCGATGCCTCGGCGCAATCGATGCCCGATGCCTCGCCGGCGAAATGGCATCTGGCGCACACCAGCTGGTTCTTCGAAACCTTCATCCTGGCCGGCCGGCCCGGCTATCGCCTGTTCGACGATCGCTTCGGTTTCCTGTTCAACAGCTATTATGAAGCGGCGGGCCCGCGCCACGCCCGGCCGGCGCGCGGCCTGCTCACCCGGCCCAGCCTCGACGACGTCCTTGCCTATCGCCACCATGTCGATGCCGCGATCGAGCGGTGGTTGCCGGATTTCGACGCTGGCGCGCGGGCGCTGGTCGAGTTGGGGCTGAACCATGAAGGTCAGCACCAGGAGCTGCTGCTGACCGACATCCTCGACCTGTTCGCACGCAATCCCTTGGAGCCGGCGATGTATCCGCCGCCGGCGCGCCTCGCCGCACACGCACCGGAGTCGCGCTGGCGAAACCATCCCGGCGGCATCGTCGAGATCGGCCATGCCGGCACCGGCTTCGCCTTTGATTGCGAGGGGCCCCGCCACCAGCAGCTGCTGCGCCCCCATGCGCTGGCCGAAGCGCTGGTCAGCAACGCCGATTGGCAGGCGTTCATCGCCGCCGGCGGCTATCGCGATCCGGCGCTCTGGCTGTCGGACGGCTGGGCCTGGGTCCAACGCGAGGGGATCGCGGCGCCCGGCCATTGGCGGCACGACGCGAATGACGGCTGGACGAGCTTCGGCCTCGCCGGTCGCCGCCCGCTCGATCCGGCGGCGCCGGTCACCCATATCAGCTATTATGAGGCCGACGCCTTCGCCAGCTGGGCCGGGGCGCGGCTGCCGACCGAAGCCGAATGGGAAGCGGCCGCCGCCAGCGAGGATGCCGCCGGTGGCAACCAGCTCGATCGCCCCGGCCCGGTGCAACCCCAGGGCGGCAGCGATCTGTTCGGCGATTGCTGGCAATGGACGATGTCGGCGTTCCTGCCCTACCCCGGGTTCCGCCCCGCTGCCGGCGCGGTGGGCGAATACAATGGCAAGTTCATGAACGGCCAGATGGTGCTGAAGGGCGCCAGCTGCGCGACGCCACGCGGCACCTCGCGGGCGAGCGTGCGCAACTTCTTCTACCCCCATATGCGCTGGCAGTTCACCGGGCTGCGGCTGGCGAAGGACCTGTGACCATGCCGCAGCCGCTTGCTGTCGCCGATGAAAGCGACGCCTTTGCCGTGGCGGTGCGCGCCGGCCTGTCGCAGCCGCGCAAGATCATCCCGGCGCGGTTCTTCTACGATCATGCCGGCTCCGAACTGTTCGAGGCGATCACCGCGCTGCCCGAATATTATCCGACGCGGACCGAGATCGGCATCCTGACCGCGCACGCCGCGGCGATTGCCGCCGCCATCGGCCCCGGCCGCGCCGTCGTCGAGTTCGGTTCCGGATCGTCGCTGAAGACGCCGCTGCTGCTGCGCGCCATCGCGCCCGCCGCCTATGTGCCGGTCGATATTTCGGCGGCGTTCCTGCAGGCGGCGGCGGCGGCGCTGGCGGCGGACTTTCCCGGCCTGCCGGTGCTGCCGGTCGCTGCCGACTTCACCGGCGGCTTTCGCCTGCCGGCGGCGGTGGCGGCCCTGCCGCGGCTCGGCTTTTTCCCGGGCTCGACCCTTGGCAACATGGCGCCGGCCGGTGCCGTTGACCTGCTCCGCCACTTCGCCGCGGTGCTCGGCGACGGCGCGGCGATGGTCATCGGTCTCGATCTCGCGCCGGGTCCGGCGAAATCGGTCGCCATGCTCGAAGCCGCCTATGACGACGCCGCCGGGGTGACGGCGGCGTTCAACCGCAACCTGCTGCACCGCATCAATCGCGAGCTGGGCGGCACGGTGCGCCTCGACGATTTCGCGCATCGCGCCCTGTGGAACGCCGATCTCGGCCGGATCGAGATGCATCTGGTCGCTGTCCGCGACACCCGCTTCGAAGCGGCCGGGATGGCGTTCGCGCTCCGCGCCGGCGAGACCATCCACACCGAAAACAGCTACAAATGGACCCTGGCCGAAGCGCGGCTGCTCGCCCGCGCCAGTGGCTGGATGCCGGATGCCGTGTGGAGCGACGCCGATGGCCGCTTCGCCCTGCATCTGTGGCGGCGCGACGACGGCGGCCTGCAGCCCTGAGCCGTCGGGCAGGGCGAAGCTTGACCGATCCCCCGCCGAGGCGTAGCTTTTTTCCTAGCGGGGGATCGGCAATGTCAGATATCACGAAGTTCGTGTCGCTTGCGGCGGTTGCCGGCACCGGCCTTGCCGCGGATAGCGCTGCTGCGGTGACGACGGTCCAGGTCAATATCCTGGCCACGGATACGGTTAGCGATGTCGTAATCGGCGGGACCACCCAGTATCGTTATGGCGGCGCCGGCTTCAAGACGGCCTCGCAACTGACCCCGGTCGGCGGCGCGCTGATCGGCGGCCGGTCGAGCGTTCCCGGCGTCGTTTCCAGCGATCTTTACACGGCCAACCCCGTCACCATCCTGCAGGACAGCGGCACGACTTTCGCTCAGGACCAATATTATCACCTGAAGTTCGACATCGGTCCCGAGACGCAGCTTGGCTATGCCCATTTCGGCACCACCGGCACCCTGCTGACGGTGAACTATCAGGCTGCCACCGTGCCCGAGCCGGCAAGCTGGACGATGCTGGTCACCGGCTTTGGCGCCGCCGGCGCGGCGCTGCGCCGCCGCCGTCGCGAGCAGCGACTGGCGCTCGCCGCCTGAGCTCAGGCCGCCACGGCGAGGTGGCTGCGCAACCGCGTCGGCACCGCCAGCCCGGCTGCGCGCTCCAATATGTCGAAGGTGGTGACGACCTGCTCCTCGCTCTGGAAATAGCCCGAGGCGAGTCCCGCCGCCATGCCGGCCTCCACGATATGGCGCATCAGCAACTGGCTGAGATGGCCACCGCGCCGGCCGGGAGCGACGACCATCGCTTCGACGACCAGCGTGTCGCCGCTGCCATGGCAGAGCACCACCGCGGCGAGCGCGCCGTCGACGATCGCCACCTGCGGCGGCACCCGGTTCGCCGGCGCCAGCAGGCCGCGGATCTTCGCCGCCGCGGCGAGCGGCCCGCCGCCGAGTTCGGCCGACACCAGCGCCCCGGCGAAATCGACTTCGCTGATCGCCAGCGGCCGCAGCATGGCGCGCGCGGCGATGCCACCGGCCGCGATCGCCGCCTCGACCTTGGGGCCCAGCCGCGCCGCGGCGAAGGCCAGCGGCGCGCCGAGCAGATAGGTGCGCAGGCGCGGCCGGAACCCGCAGGCGACGGCAAAGGCGAAGGCGTCGCTGTCGGCATCGAGCGGCAGCGTCCACAGGCCGGCGGTCTCCCCGCGCACCAGATCGGCGGCCGCCGCCACCAGCGCGCTGCCGACGCCGTGGCGACGCTGCGCCGGCAGCACCGCCAGCTGAAGCACGAAGCCCGACGGCTCGGCATCGCTGCGCCAGGCCAGCGCCGCCGCGCCGGCGAGCGCGCCGTCGCGGCGGGCGATCAGCAATTCGCAGCCGGCATCGGCGCCGGGCACCAGTGCCAGGCACGCCGCCGCTTCCTCGTCCCGCGCCAGCCGGCAATCGATCATCGCAGCCCCCTGACGACGGGATTAGCATGACGGGCGCCGCGCCGGCAAAGCTGGTGATGATCATCGCCG
>JAIXZK010000425.1 GCA_027489695.1 Sphingomonadales bacterium | reverse complement strand
CGTCGACCAGCGCCAGCCGCGCGATATGGCCGGGCGCCTGGCGGTCTGGCGCCAGCCGCAGCCGCACCGCGCCGATGCCGGTCGCCGCCAGCATCAGGGTCTGCAGGATAGCGCCCAGCCCGGCCAGCCGCTCGCGGCCAAACGGATCGAGCGGGCCGAGCGAGCGCTCCCCCGCCTCGAACAGATCGATGCCGCCCCGCCCCAGTGCGAAGCGCCACGGCTGGCTGTTGTGCGGCGACGGCGCCAGCAATGCCCCGGCCACCAGGCCCAGCGCCCCCTGATAGCGCGGCCAGTCGTCCCACGCCGCCAGCCCCGGCCGCTCGAACGGCCAGATCAGCCCCTGGTCAACCGCCCGCGCGGTGAGGCCGGCGGCGGCGAGGCCTGCCGATCCGGCGATGATCTGGCGGCGGGAGATCATCGAAGAAAGAAAGTCAAAAAGGGGCCTCCGGCGGCTGGGGCCTCAGGCCCCAGACCCCATTTCGCGTTTTGGTCCCATGGTCGGACAGCGATCGCTTTCGGCCGAGCCCAACGAAATGGGGTCTGGGGCCCACGGCCCCAGCCGCCGGAGGCATCCTTGCTGCTCACTCCGCCAGCGCCGCATCCGACGCCTGTGCTCGCAGTGTCCGCGCCGTGGTGCCCTGGCGCCAGCCGGGGGGGCCGGCGACTGCCATCCAGCGTTCGCGCCAGCTGCGTGCGGTCGCGACATCGCGGGCGATGGCGACCCATTCGTGCGTCGCGACCCACAAAGGGTTGAAGGTGGCGAGGTTGCGGACGATGCCATAGCGCGCCGGATCGGCATCGTTTTCGGGCTCGAAGGTGCCGAACATCCGGTCCCAGACGATCAGCACGCCGCCATAGTTGCGATCGAGGTAGCGGGCGTTGGTGCCATGGTGGACGCGGTGGTGCGACGGCGTGTTGAGCCAGGCTTCGAGGCCGAGGGGCAGCCGCCGCACCAGCTCGGTATGGATGAAGAACTGGTAGACGAGGTTGAGGCCGCCGACGAACAGCACCATTTCGACGGGGAAGCCGATCAGGAACAGCGGCAGCCGGAACAGGAAGCTGAGCGAGAGGAACCCCGTCCAGGTCTGCCGCAGCGCTGTCGACAGATTATAGTGCTGCGACGAATGGTGGATGACATGGCTGGCCCAGAACCAGCGCACTTCATGGGCGCTGCGGTGGAACCAGTAATAGAAGAAGTCATCGAGGATGAAGCAGAGCACGACGCTCCAGAAGGCGACCGGCACATCGAACAGCCGGATCTGCCAGAGCAGGGTGGCGATGGCGATGATGGTGCCGCCGAAGACCACGGCCGCCATGGTGTTGCCGAAGCCCATCAGCAGCGAGGTGCCGGTGTCGCGCCAGTCATAATCGCCGCGTGCGCCAAAGCGCACGGCCAGCATTTCGGCGAGGATGGTGACGACGAAGATCGGCACCGCGAACTGCACCGGATCGGGGAAGGTCCAGGCCGTGGCGGTCACAGCCGCGCCGCCCAGTTCGCCGCCGCCGGGCCGAGATCGAGCGTCGCCGGCGGGAACAGGAATTCGCGCAGCCGCACCGTCAGCATGTCGCCGGCGAGCCGGGTTTCGGCGCCATTGGCGAGGCGCACCACCCAGCGATCGCCGAGCGGCAGCACCAGCGCCACCGCGCCATCGGTGCCGGCGACGAGCGCGGCGCGGGCATCGGCGGCAAGTGCGGCTTCGGCGGGGCGAAAGCCGTGCAGTGCCGCCGCGGCGATGCGCCGGGCATCATCGGCATCGGCGAGCAGCGGCCGGCGGGCAAAGCCGAAGGCGCGGGCGACGAGGACAAGCAGCACGACGCCGAGAATCGGCGTGAAGATCATCGCGCCGCCAGCCGCCGCAGCGCCGGCAGCAAGCCGCCGATGTCATAGCCGCCCGCCCCGGCCGCATCGATCAGCGCATCGGCATCGCTGCCGCGGCTGGCTTCGGCAAGCGCCCAGAGATGCGTCGAGCGGGTGCCCGATCGGCAATAGGCGAGCACCGGGCCGGGCGCCGCGGCCAGCGCCGCCGCCATGGCCGTGATCTCGCCCTCGCCGATGCCGGCGGCGCCGACCGGGATGGCGACATAGGCCAGGCCGGCTTCGCTGCACGCGGCAGCGATGGCGGCGCCGGCCGGTTGCCCCGGCGCTTCGCCATCGGGGCGATTGTTGATCACCGTGGTGAAGCCTTCGGCGCGCGCGGCGGCGCAATCCTCGGGCGCGATTTGCGGGGCGACGGCAAGGGCCGGGGTCAGTCGAATGAACATGGCACCACCCTAGGTCGGAAGCGGACCCGAGGAAATCGCAAAAGGCGCCGCAGGCTGCCCGGCCCCGCGCCGGATCATTTCATCGTGGGCCTATTTCATCGTAGGAATGACGAAGCTGCTGTCCGTCACGCCGTCGCCGGCGTTGAGGCTGGGCCAGCGCTGCGTCACCGTCTTGATCTTGGTGTAGAAGCGCACGCCTTCCGGGCCATGGACGTTGGAATCGCCGAACGCCGAGCGCTTCCAGCCGCCGAAGGTGTGATAGGCGACCGGCACCGGGATCGGCACGTTGATGCCGACCATGCCGACTTCGACATTGGCGGCGAATTCGCGCGCCGCCGGGCCGTTGCGGGTGAAGATGGCGACGCCATTGCCGTACTGGTGGTTGGTCGGCAGGGCGAGCGCGGCTTCGAAGCTTTCGGCGCGGACCATCTGCAGCACCGGGCCGAAGATCTCTTCCTGGTAGCTGCGCGCCGTCGGCTGGACATGATCGAAGAAGGTCGGGCCGACGAAGAAGCCGCCTTCATGCCCCTGCAGCGTGAAGCCGCGGCCATCGACAACCAGCTCGGCGCCTTCCTCGACGCCCATCCGGATATAGTCCTCGATGCGCGCCTTGTGCGCGGCGCTGACCACCGGGCCGTAATGCGCGTCCTTATCGGTGGAGACGCCGAGGCGCAGCTTGGCGATTTCGGGCAGCAGTGCCTCGCGCAGCGTGCCGGCGGTGGCGGCACCGACCGGCACGACCACCGGCAGCGCCATGCAGCGCTCCCCGGCCGAGCCGAAGGCCGCGCCGACCAGATCGGCAACGGTCTGGTCCATGTCGGCATCAGGCAGCACGACGGCGTGGTTCTTGGCGCCGCCCATGGCCTGGACGCGCTTCGAATTGGCGGTGCCGCGCGAATAGACATAGTGCGCGATGTCGGACGAGCCGACGAAGCTGACCGCCTTGATGTCGGGATGGTCGAGGATGGCGTCGACGGCTTCCTTGTCGCCATGGACGACCTGCAGCACGCCGGCGGGCAGGCCGGCCTCCATCATCAGCTCGCCGAACTTGACCGGCACCGACGGATCGCGCTCCGACGGCTTCAGGATGAAGGCATTGCCGCAGGCGATGGCGACGCCGAACATCCACATCGGGATCATCGCCGGGAAATTGAACGGCGTGATGCCGGCCACGACGCCCAATGGCACGCGCATCGAATAGACATCGATGCCCGGGCCGGCGCCCATGGTGTAATCGCCCTTCAGCAGATGCGGGATGCCGCAGGCGAATTCGATGACTTCGAGGCCGCGCTGGATGTCGCCGCGGCTGTCGGCGATGACCTTGCCATGTTCGGACGACAGGAGTTCGGCGAGCTGGGCGATGTCGCGTTCGACGAGGCGCTTGAATTCGAACAGCACGCGGGCGCGGCGCTGCGGATTGGTCGCCGCCCAGCCCTTCTGCGCGGCGACGGCGCCGGCGATGGCGGCGTCCATCTCCGCCGTCGATGCCAGCTGCACCCGCGCCTGGACCTGGCCGCTGTTGGGATCAAAGACATCGGCAAAGCGGCCCGAAACGCCTTCGCTGGTCGAACCGTTGACGAAATGATGGATGGCCCGCATCGCAATCTCCTGGCCGGCCCGGTGCCGGTGACGGGCGGCGTGTAGCCCCGCCGGTCATTTGCGGACAACGGTTTAAAAATGCAGCTTCAGCCGGCACCATGGCCGGCAGGGTAGCGACAGCGCCTATCCTTGCCGCCTCATTCCCACTCGATCGTGCCCGGCGGTTTTGAAGTATAGTCGTAGACGACCCGGTTGATGCCGGGCACCTCGTTGACGATACGGGTGGCGCAGCGCGACAGGAAGGCGGCGTCGAAGGGGTAGATGTCCGCGGTCATGCCGTCGACCGAGGTGACGGCGCGCAGGGCGCAGACCTTGTCATAGGTCCGGCCGTCGCCCATCACGCCGACGGTGCGCACCGGCAGCAGCACGGCAAAGGCCTGCCAGATCGCGTCGTAGAGGCCGGCCGCTCGGATTTCCTCGAGATAGATGCTGTCGGCGCGGCGCAGCGTGTCGCACGCCTCGCGCGTGACTTCGCCGGGGATGCGGAGGGCAAGGCCCGGACCGGGGGACGGGTGGCGGCCGACGAACGCCGGCGGCAGGCCGAGCTCGACGCCGAGGCGGCGTACCTCGTCCTTGAACAGTTCGCGCAACGGTTCGACCAGCGCCATGTTCATCCGCGCCGGCAGGCCGCCGACATTGTGGTGGCTCTTGATGGTGACGCTCGGCCCGCCGGTGAAGGAGACGCTTTCGATGACATCGGGGTAGAGCGTGCCCTGCGCCAGGAACGCCGCGCCGCCGATCTTCTTCGCTTCCGCCTCAAAAACGTCGATGAAGGCGCCGCCGATGAACTTGCGCTTCTTTTCCGGGTCGGTGACGCCGGCGAGCCCGGCGAGGAAGGTTTCGCTCGCGTCGACATGGACGAGCGGGATCCGGTAGTGTTCACGGAACAGCCCGACGACCTGCTCGGCCTCACCAGCGCGGAGCAGGCCGTGATCGACGAAGACGCAGGTGAGCTGGTCGCCAATCGCTTCGTGGATCAGCACCGCTGCCACCGCCGAATCGACGCCACCGGAAAGCCCGCAAATCACCTTGCCATCGCCGACCTGGGCGCGGATCTCGGCGATCTTGGCGGCGCGGAAGCCGGCCATGCTCCAGGTCGGCGCAATGCCGGCGACGCGAAGCACGAAATTGGCCAGCAGCCGCGCGCCATCCGGGGTGTGGACGACCTCGGGGTGGAATTGCACGCCATAGCGGCGGGCGGCGTCGTCGGCGATGGCGGCGAAGGGCGCGCCTTCGGAAACCGCGACGGCGCGAAAGCCCGGCGGAATGGCATCGATGCGATCGCCATGGCTCATCCACACCTGGTGGCGCTCGCCCCTGGCCCAGACGCCGTCGAACAGCGCACAATCATCGACGATGTCGATGAAGGCGCGGCCGAATTCGCGGTGGCCGGAGGGGCCGACATTGCCGCCGGTCTGGTGGCACAGCGCCTGTTCGCCATAGCAGATGCCGAGCAGCGGCACGCCCGCCGCCAGCACTTCGTCGGGAATCCGCGGCGCGTCGACGTCGGTGACCGAAGCCGGGCTGCCCGACAGGATGACGGCGCGCGGGGCGAGCCGGGCGAAGGCCTCGGCGCCCTTGGCGAAGGGCACGATCTCCGAATAGACACCGGCCTCGCGCACCCGCCTCGCGATGAGCTGGGTGACCTGGCTGCCAAAGTCGAGGATCAGGACGGAGTCGGCGGGCGGCGTCATCCCCGGCGCTTAAGGAGTGGCGGCGGCGCTGTCCAGATGCCGCACCAGCGGCGAGAGCGCCTCACGCCACGCCGCCGGCAGCGGCGTCGGCCGGCGGCGCTCGCGATCGACATAGACATGGACGAAATGCCCCTCGGCAGCGGGGGCATCATGGCCGGCGGTGAACAGCCCGACCTCCCAGCGCACGCTGCTGTTGCCGAGGCGGGCGATGCGGATGCCGGCTTCGACGGTTTCGGGAAACGCCACCGACCGGTGATAGCGGCAGCCGGTTTCGACAACCAGGCCGATGACGGCGCCATGGTGGATGTCGAGCAGGCCGGCCTCGATCAGCCAGGCGTTCACCGCGGTATCGAACCAGCTGTAATAGACCACGTTGTTGACATGGCCGTAGGCGTCATTGTCCAGCCAGCGGGTCGGGATCGCGCGGAACAGCGCGTAGTCGTTGCGGGTCATGCCGGCTGCGGCGCCATCCCGGGGGCGGACGGGCCGCTGCCACCGGCGCGGTTGCCGGGCCGGCGGGCCGCCGGTGCCGCATCGACGGGCGCGCGCGCATCGGCATCCGTCGCGATGGCAGGCGCCGGTTGCTCCTGCTGCTGCCGCCACATCAGCGCGACGATGAAGCCGAGCATGGCGAAGGCAAGCGGGATATTGCCTTCGGAGCTGAGCACCGCCTTGATGGTGACGAAGTTGAACAGGCCGATCGCCAGCGGCACGGCAAGGTCTTCCTCGCTCGACCTGGATTTCATGTAGACCTTGTAGCCATACCACATCGGCAGGCCGAACAGCGCAATGAAGACCGGCAGCGCGATCAGGCCGTAATCGAGCAGGATCGAAAGATAGAAGGTGTCGATGGTCAATTCGCCATCGAGATTGACATAGCCGAGCACCTCGCCCGACCGCGACACGCCATGGCCAAGCGGATGCGAGAACACCTTGGGCCAGCCCATCGCCCATTGCGCGCCGCGGGCATCGGAGCTCGCCTGGTGCTGGCCGCCGCCCAGGATCATCACGTGCGCGCGGCGCCAGAAGATCACCAGCAGCGCCACAATGACCATCGCGATCGGGTAGCTGAACACCCCGGCGCTGGAAGTGACCGAGGTCGGATTGCGCTGCCGCGCCCGCCAGACGATGAAGAACGGATAGAGCACCGCCGTCAGCAGGATGCCGACCATCGCCGAACGGGCATTGGTTTCGTACATCACCACGATCGCCGCCATCGCACCGGCGATCATCAGCCATTTGCGCACGCCCTTGGCCTCGGCCAGGTGAAACCAGACCAGCGGGAACACCATGGCGAGATATTCGGCGAAATAGAGGCTGACCGCCATGGTGCCGCGAACGCGATAAACGTCGGTCCCGGCGCGGGACTGGGACTTGGCGACGCGGCCCAGAAACTCCGGATCGACCTGCAGGAACGGCGGCAGATATTCGAGCCAGAACACCGACAGGCGATAGGCTTCGTAGATGCCGATCACCGCGGTGAGGAACATCACGCCGACCAGCAGCCGGGTCAGCTTGGTGAGATAGCCCGGCCGGCTGCCGAACCAGACCGCCAGCCCGAACAGCATCGTCCAGTAGATCTGGTTGTTGATATATTTGTTGAGCGAAAAGCTCGGCGAGGTCGAGAACACCAGTGACAGGGTGGTGCAGGCCCAGAAGGCCCAGAACAGCCGGTTCAGCACCGGCGCCGCTGCCATGCGTTGCCAGATCTGCTGCCGCCACCATTGCGACATCGACATGCCGAGCACGGTCAGCAGGACAACGATCCCGAGCGAAATGCGCACCGGGGTCATCCACGGCAGCCCCGGCAGATCGAACGCCACATAATTGGGCCAGAGCGCGAACAATGCCAGGAACCACATCAGCCAGGCGCCGATGCGGCGCGTGTCGATTTCGCCGATGTCGGGCAGCATCCAAAGGCACATCGCCGCCACCAGCATGATCGGCACCGCCGGCATCATGATCAGCTGCATCGGCAGGATGCTGCACATCAGCCCGTAGAAGGCGGCAAGCGCGATCAGCCCGGCGCCGACCATGAACCGGGTGATCGGCCCGGGGTCGCTGCGCCGCACATAGGGCTGGAGAACGTCTGCCTTGGCCACGAATCGCCCATCTGCCGCCGGCCGGATGCCGGCATATGCGCCGATTTACGGCGCGGCGCCCCCAGAAGCAAAAACTTTCGGCGGTGCAGCACAGCCGCGCAGCAGGGCATCGGCGGCGATGGTACGAGCGGCGGCGGCGGCGGCCAGCGCATTGCCGGCCGCCGTCCAGTGCAGATGGCCCTTTTCCCAATAGAGCTTGCGGTCCGGCCGCGCCGCGGCAGTGAAATCGGCCACCGGCGAGGCGACCGCGATCCCCGGCAGCGGCCCGAGGAACATCGCCGCGGGCGACAGGAACTCGGTGCGGCTGTGCCAGATCGGCACGTCGAAGAGCAGGAACTGCGCGCCGATCGCGCGCGATTCGGCCGCCGCCTGGGCAATCAGCGCGCGATCGAGGCGGATGTCCCCGGCTCCCGCCGGCCGTTCCGGCAACAGCGCCGCGGCATCATAGCCCGCCGGGCCGAAACCGGCGTCACCGAGGCCGGCGGCAAAGCCATCGGGGCCGCCGCTTTCAACGGCGCCGCCACGCATCTGCGCCAGCAACGCCTTGGTGAACAGGCCGGCGCGCTCGCGGACCGCACTGTAGAGATGGCTGTTCTCGATCAGCCAGCGATAGGCGGCAAAGGCCATCAGCCGGTCACTGATCTCGACACCCGGCAGGAAAGCGTTGCCGGTGGGCATCGCGCGATCGCCGGCAAGGTTGCCGGCGGGATCGGCGGCGAGGCGGAACAGGCCGGAACGGATGTTGTCGACCGGATCGCTGGCGTGCCACGACAGGATGACCAGATCCGGGTGCCATTCCGGCACGCGCCGCTGCAGCGCGACCAGGTCTTCCGCCGTGCCGAAGCCCGAGACCGCGAAATTGAGCACCCGCGCCGGTGTGCCGGCCGCCGCCAGCGCGCGCTCGAGCTGCGCCGCGAAACTGTCCTCGAAACGGCTTTCGAAGCCGACGAAATAGCTGTCCCCCAATATGGCGATGCGGCATTCGCCAGGGCGCTTGGCGATCGGCGGCGCCGGGCGATCGTCGCGCATGCCGGCATCATTGTAGCGGACCACCACATCGACTTCGGGGGTCCATTGCCGGAAGGCGACATCGGGCAGATTGGCGCGGATGCCGTCCGGCCCGCCGGTGACATAGCGCGGCACCAGCGGCTGCGGCGCGAAGGCGCGCAGGAAGAATTCGCCGAACACCAGCGCATAGCCGAGGCAGAAGACCGAGATCAGCAGGAAGCGGAGTGCGCGCATCGCCGGGTCAGAAATCGAAATAGAGGAAGGCGGATGGCGCCACCGGCGCCAGGAACAGCAGCGAGAAGACGAAGAACAGCACGACATTCAGCTGCGCAAAGCCCGGCAGGCGTGGCAGGAACTCGAGGTCGCGGATGCGCAGCTGCCACGCCTGCACCAGCAGCAGCGGTAACAGGTAGAAACCGAGCGTCGCCCAGGCGCCCTCGGTCCAGCCGCGGCCTTCGGCAAGCCCCGAGACATAGGCGACGACCGTCGCCACATCGAGCGCGCGGAACAGCAGCCAGCCGAACATGGTCAGCAGGAACATGATGGCGATCAGCCCGGTATCGCGCAGCGCCGCGGCGAGCCCCTGTGTCGACTGGCCGGCCAGCCATTTGTCGACGCCGAGCAGGCGGTAGATGATCAATATGGTGCCGTGGAACGCGCCCCAGGCCACGAAGGTCCAGCTGGCGCCGTGCCACAGGCCGCCGAGCAACATGGTCAGGAACAGGTTGCGATAGGTGAGCATCGTGCCGCCGCGATTGCCACCGAGCGGGATGTAGAGATAGTCGCGCAGCCAGGACGACAGCGAGATG
>JAIXZK010000360.1 GCA_027489695.1 Sphingomonadales bacterium | reverse complement strand
TCGACCATGGCTGACCTGACCGCTCGCCAGCGCGCGGCCCTGCCCGGCAGCTCGCATGACGTCGTCATGGGGCTGCTGAAATGGCTGCTGCCGCTGCTGGCGTTCGCGCTGCTCGTCACCATCATCGCCTGGCCATTGGCCAAGGTACAGGAATTCAGCTTCCTGCTGGCGAAGGACAAGGTCGCCGCCGCCGGCGAACGGCTGCGCGTCGATCACGCCGTCTATCGCGGCGAGACCGAAAAGGGCGAACCCTTCATCATCCGCGCCGCCGGCGCCGTGCAGCGGAGCAGCGCCGAGCCGGTCGTCGAAATGACCGGCCTCAGCGCCCGGCTGATCGGCGGCCAGGGCCCGGCCGATGTCTCGGCACCCAGCGGCCGCTATTTCCTCAACGAGGACCGGCTGACCGTGGCCGGGCCGGTGGTGGCGCGATCGAGCTCGGGCTACAGCCTTGATTCGCAGGAAATCGCCATCGATCTCAACGCGCGGCGCATCGCCACCAATCAGCCGGTGCGCGGCCGGCTGCCGATCGGCAGCTTCCGCGCCGGCTCGCTCAATGCCGATATCGCCGGGCGCACCATGGTGCTTGCCGGCGGCGTCCACTTGCGGATTTCCGGCCGAAAGGGCAGGGCGACGCCATGAAGACGCTGGTGTTCCCAATCGTTTCGGCCCTGATCGCTGCCGCTGTTGCCGGTACCGCCGGTCCGGCGCTGGCCCAGGACGGCCCGCGGCCGACGGCGCTGCGCGGGCTCGATACCAGCGGGCCGATCGACGTCGATGCGGCGCGGATCGAGATTTTCGATGCCGACAACCAGGCGGTGTTCTCCGGCGCCGTCGTCATCCACCAGGGCAAGCTGACGCTCAATGCCGATCGGGTGAAGGTGCTTTATGCCCGGCCGGCGGGCGGCGGCGACCCCGAGATCCGCCGCCTTGATGCGCGCGGCAACGTCAAGCTGGTGTCGCCGTCGGAAACCGCCACCGCGACGACCGGGCTCTATGATGTCTCGAACAAGCTGATCACCCTGGTCGGCAATGTCCGCCTCGATCGCGGCGGTTCGGTGCTGAATGGCCAGCGGGTGGTGTTCAACCTCGTCAACGGCCAGACCAGCTTCGACGGCCGCGCCGGCGCCACCGGCGACCGGCCGGGCACCGCGCCGGGCCGGGTGACGGGGCGCTTCCTGGTGCCCTCGCGGCCGGCGGCGAAATAGGCAGGCAGGCGTGCCTCCGGCGGCTGGAGCCGGAGGCCGAAGCCGCCGGAGGCCATTTTTCTCGATCCCGACAAATCAAAACCGGCGTCAGTCCCGCGCCAGTCGCGCTCGGATATCGGCATGGGCAGCGTCGATCAGTGCGGCCAGCGCCGCCGTATCGAGCGGGCGTCCCGGGCGCAGCTTGACATGGCGCATGCGCTTGCCGCTGCCTTCCAGCAGTCCGGCCGGGTCGGGAAGCTCGGCGCCGTGGAAGAAGCCGACACCGGCATGGGCGGTATAGGCGCCGACATAGGCGAAGGCGGCATCGTCGACACAGGCGGTGGCGCAGCCGTCGTGCATCAATTCGCGCACATCGGAGCCGCAGGCGCGGAGGCGGTCGAACCAGGGCCAGGCCAGCTGCCTCGTGTCTCCGCCGAGATCGAACCAGGCGGCGACATCGGGGTGGCGCGGCAGGGCGCCGGCAAGCCGGAACAGCGCCGTCATCGCCCCTGGACCGGCCTCAGAAGAACGCCTGGATGCCGGTCTGCGCGCGGCCGAGGATCAGGGCATGGACGTCGTGCGTGCCCTCATAGGTGTTGACCGCTTCCAGGTTCATCACATGGCGGATGACGTGGTATTCGTCCGAAATGCCGTTGCCGCCGTGCATGTCGCGGGCTTCCCGGGCAATCGCCAGCGCCTTGCCGCAATTGTTGCGCTTCAGCAGCGAGATGGCTTCGGGCGCAAGCTGGTGCGCGTCCATCAGCCGCCCGGCGGCGAGCGCGGTGACGAGGCCGAGGGTGATCTCGGTCTGCATGTCGGCGAGCTTCTTCTGGACGAGCTGCGTCGCCGCCAGCGGCCGGCCGAACTGCTTGCGGTCGAGCGTATAGGCGCGCGCCGCGTGCCAGCAGAACTCCGCCGCGCCCATCGCGCCCCAGCCGATGCCATAGCGGGCGTTGTTGAGGCAGCCGAACGGCCCGGCGAGGCCATCGACGCCCTTCAGCACCCGGTCCTCGGGCAGATGCACGTCGGCGAGCACGATTTCGCCGGTGACCCCGGCGCGCAAGCTGAACTTGCCCTCGATCTTCGGCGTCGAGAAACCGGCGTCGCCGCGTTCCACGACGAAGCCGCGGATGCGATCATCGTCGCACTTGGCCCAGATCACCGCGACATCGGCGAGCGGCGAATTGGTGATCCACATCTTGGCGCCATTCAGCAGCCAGCCGCCCTGCACCGCCTTGGCGCGGGTCTTCATGCCGCCGGGGTCGGAACCGGCGTCGGGCTCGGTCAGGCCGAAGCAGCCGATCAGCTCGCCCGCGGCAAGGCCGGGGAGGTATTTCTGGCGCTGCGCTTCCGAGCCATAGGCCCAGATCGGATACATGACGAGGCTCGACTGGACGCTCATCGCCGAACGATAGGCCGAATCGACGCGCTCGACCTCGCGGGCGATCAGGCCATAGGCGACATAGGAGGCGCCGGCGCAGCCATAGCCCTCGATCGTCGGGCCGAGCAGGCCGGCAGCGCCGAACTTCTTCATCAGGCCGGGATCGAAACGCTCGTGGCGATTGGCCTCTTTCACCACCGGCATCAGCTCGGCGTCGCAGAAGGCGCGGGCGCCATCGCGGATCATCCGCTCTTCGTCGGTCAGTTGCGCCGACAGCAGCAGCGGGTCGGCCCAGTCGAAGCGCGGCCATTTCGGCGCGTGATGCTGAATGTCGGCGTCGGCGATGATCGGGGTCTGGATGGTCATGGGCGGGTCTCCGCCGGCGCAGATACGCCGACGGAAGCCGCGCGTCACCCCCCGGGCTGCTGTGTCGCGCCTTCGGTCGGTGCGGCAGCGTCGGCGCCGATGACATAGGGCGCCGACGCCGCCGTCACCCGCCAGATGGCGTTGCCGGCATCATCGGCGACGAGCAGCGCGCCCTTGCCGTCGAAGGCGACGCCGACCGGGCGGCCGCGCGCCGAGCCATCGGGCTGCAGGAAGCCGGTCAGCACGTCCTGCGGCAGGCCTTTCGGCCGGGCACCGTCGAACGCGACGAACACCACCTTGTAGCCCGACGCGGGCTTGCGGTTCCACGAGCCATGCTGGCCGATGAAAGCGCCGCTGGCATAGCCGATGCCCAGCGCCTGGCCGGGGCCGGCGAAGGCGAGGCCGAGGCTGGCGGTATGCGGCCCCAGCGCGAAATCGGGTTTCAGCGCCTTGGCCACCATGTCGGGCCGCTCCGGCTCGACGCGCTTGTCGACATGATTGCCGTACCAGCTCCATGGCCAGCCATAATGGCCGCCGTCGCGAACGCTGGTCATGTAATCGGGGACAAGGTCGGAGCCGAGCTCGTCGCGCTCGTTGACCGCGGTCCACAGGCTGCCATCGACGGGATTCCATGCCATGCCGACAGGGTTCCTGAGCCCGGTGGCGAACACCCGCGCGGCGCCGGTGGCGGCATCGATGGCCAGGATGGCGGCGCGATTGACCTCCTGGTCGAGGCCGTTTTCGGCGACGTTGGAGTTGGAGCCGACCGCCACATAGAGCGTGCGGCCATCGGCCGAGGCGACGACGTTCTTGGTCCAGTGATGGTTGAGCGGGCCGCCCGGCAGATCGGCGACCTTGGTTCCCGCCGTGGTGATCGCGGTGGCGCCGGGCACATAGGCGAAGCGAGTCAGCTTGTCGGTTTCGGCGATGTAAAGCTGGTCGCCCACCAGCGCCATGCCGAACGGCGAATTGAGGCCCTGCAGGAAGACCGTGCGCGTCTCGGCGACGCCGTCGCCATTGGCATCGCGCAACAGGGTGATGCGGTTGGGCGAGCCCTTGTTCGATCCGGCGCTCTGCATGATGAACTTGGCGACCATGCCGCGGATGCCCTTTTCATCGTCCGGGCGCGGCGGGCCATCGGTTTCGGCGACGAGCACATCGCCATTGGGCAGGGTGTAGAGCCAGCGCGGGTGATCGAGGCCGCGGGCAAAGGCGGCGACCGCCAGGCCCTTGGCCGGCACTGGCGCCTGGCCGGCGGCCCAGCCGGTGATCTTGGCGGTGTTGATCGTCGGGAACACCGACGGATCGGGCGCCGGCAGCACCGGATCGGCGCCCTGGCCGGCGGCGACCGGCAAGGTCGCGCTGCCGCCGCAGCCAGCGAGCAGCAACGGCAGGGTGAGCAGCGGCAGGATGAGCAGATGGCGTCGCATGGCAGGCTCCCGGAACGATATGTCGATCATAACGCCGCAGCCGCGCCGCTGGCGGCATCGGCATCGGCGGCTGCGGCGACGCGTACCACCGCCTCGCGCACTGCATCGGGGCGCTCCAGCGGCACGAAATGGCTGGTTTCGGGCAGGCGTTCGGCATCGAGGCAGCGCGGGTGCGCGCCGAACGTCGCCAGATCGGGATCGCGCACCGTCGATCCATTGGCGCCGGCGACGAGCACGAACGGCCGGTCGAGCCGCGCCAGCGCCGGTTCGACATCGGTGGCGACGGCGCGGAAGGTCGCTGCCTCCCAGGCCGGGGCGCAGGCCAGCGCGACGCCATCGGCCGCCGGCACCAGCCCGCCATCGAGATAGGCGTCGAGATCGGCATCGGCCCAGCGCCCGAAGACACCGCGGCCGGCATAGGCGGCGCGCGCCTCGGCGCGGTTGGCGAAACTGCCGCGCCGCCGTACCGCCTGGTCGGCCATCGGATTGGCCGGGACCTCGCCCGGTGCCAGGCCGCGCGCCAGTTCGAAGGGGATCATGGCGGGATCGACGAGCACCAGCCCGGCGCAGCGCCCCGGCGCGCGATCGGCGGCGAGCAGCGATACTGTCGCTCCCATCGAATGGCCGGCGAGCAGCCACGGACTGGCCGGGTCGATGGTGTCGATCAGGCCGATGAGGTCGCTGGCGAAATCATGCCAGCTGAGCGGCGCCTGCGGATCGGCGGGCAGGCGGCTCTGGCCATGGCCGCGGGCGTCGCTGGCGGTGATGCGGAAACGGTCGGCGAGCGGCGCCAGCAATGCCGTGTAGAGCGCGGCATTCATGCCAGTGGCATGGGCGAAGTGCAGGCGCGGCGCCGCCGGGCCGGCGCTGAGCCATTGCAGCACCGCCATCGGGCCGGCGGGGGTGATGATTTCGGTGCGGATCATGGCGCCTCATCCCCGCAATCGCCGGGGTGTTCAAGGGGCACGGCAAGTGCCATCGCGTCGCGTCGGCCGCGTCGCGGTGCCGAATCAGCTGCGCCGGCGCGCGTCGATCGGCCAGCGTTCGAGATTGCCGTCCTCGTCCGCCAGCCAATAGGCATCGTGCAGCGCGACGGTCGGATCGACATGGCCGGGCTGCAGCCAGACCAGCGCACCTTCGGCTGGCGCGTCGGTGGCGGGCGGGCCTTCGCTGTCGATCATGTCGACCATCGCCACCGGATCGGCGGCATCGCGCAGCCGCTCCTGCCACTCGGGATGCAGGATGCCGCCATGCTCATCGCCGAACGAACGCCAGCGGCTGCCGGGCGCGGCGCCGGCGACGACGCGCGGTGCCGGGCCGTCGGTGTAGAGCGCCTTCAGCCCGGCATCGCAGGTGACAAAGGCGCGGTGCCGGGCGGAAACCACCGATGCCGCGCAGAACAGCGCCGGCTGGAACGGCCAGTCGCCCGCCGGGTCGCCGGCCACGTCATAATCGACGTCCATCAGCGCATAGGAGCCGGCCTGGAGTTCGGTGAACACCCCGCCGGCGAGATCGAGCGCATAGCTGCCGGTGCCGCCGCCGGTGACGACGCGGGGCGCCATGCCAGCAGCGCCCAATGCCGCGACGACGCCGGCCAGGCGCGCGCTGGCGGCGGTGTTGACGGCGCGGCGGCGCTCGCGGTCGTGGATGTGCTGGACATGGCCGCAATAGGCCTGGATGCCGGCCCAGGTGACGCCGGGAGTCGCGGCAACGGCGGCGGCCAGGGCCGGGGCGGCATCCGGCGTCACGCCGGCGCGATGCTGGCCAAGATCGATGTCGACGAGCAGATCGAGGCCGCTGCCCGCCGCCAGCGCCAGCTGTGCCGGCGAATCGACGACGGCGGCGATGCGCCGGCCCGGCGCGCGCAGCGCCGTCAGCCGTGCCCAACCCCAGGGCGGCACCGGCGCCGTCACCAGCAGGTCGGCGATGCCGGCGCCGGCATAGGTTTCGGCCTCGCCGACGGTCTGGCAGCACAGGCCGACGGCGCCGCCCGCCACCTGCCGCTGCGCCAGCGCCGAACATTTGTGCATCTTGCCATGGGCACGCAGCCGCACCCCGGCGGCATCACAGGCCGATTGCATCGCCGCCAGATTGGCGGCGAGCGCGGCGCTTCGGATGACGAGAGCCGGCGTCTGCGGCGGCCGGACACGGGCGAGGAAATCGGCGAGCGGTTGCATGACCGCGATGGTGCCGGGCGCCGGCGGCCGAGTCAAAACTGCGGCCCGGCGAACGCGCTAGAAGGGCAGGACCCGGCCCCTTTTGGAGAATTTCATATAGCCGGCGTTCAGGCCCAGCCGCCAGCCGGCGCCCAGCTTGATCGGCACGATCACCACCTTGTCCCGCTGCAGATAATTGGCGGCGAATCCGCCGACGAAATAGGCCTTGCCCTCGGCGGCCGGGTAGCGGCGGTAGAGATCCTCGCTGTCCCAGAGATTATAGACCAGCGCGAAGACCTTGGAGCCATCGCCGCCGATATCGAAGCCGACCGAGGGGCCGGTCCAGTGCACGCGGCGCTGGCCTTCGATCTTGTGATAGAGCGTGCCCGAACCATAGCGGACCCCGACAATGATGGCGCCGCCGGCTTCCCGCCCGACGATATAGCCATTGGGCTGGCCATAGCTCTTGAAGCTCTTGCGGACGATTTCGGCGAGGCCCTGGGCGCCCTTGCCGAACACATCCTCGGCGGCGCCGAGCACGTCCTGCTCGGCATAGGTGGTGCGGTTGGCGGGCAGTGGCGGCGGTGCCGGCGGCGCCGGCCGGACATCGGGCGCCGCCTCGCGCGGCGGCGGCGCCGGTTCGCGATCCTCGAACGCCGCTTCGCCAGCATCCGCTTGCGGCCCGTCGGCGGCGGGCGCGGCATCGCCCGGTTGTGCCGCCCGTGTCGCCACCGGCGCGGCGGCCAGCAACATCGCCGAAACCATCGCCGGGAGAACCGTCATGTGCCGCAAGATCATTCCGCTCTCCCAACTTCGACCCGATTCTTGCGAAACCCTGGCTGAACGCCGGCTGACGCATGGCGGCGCTACCGCCGATCCGCATCGCGGCTTTGCGCGCCGCCACCCCCATGCTAGGCGCCGCGCGTCAGCACAACAGAGGCTTCAACTTCCATGCGTGTCGCGATGATCGGTTCGGGCTATGTCGGCCTGGTGTCTGGAGCCTGTTTCGCCGATTTCGGCCATGACGTCGTCTGCGTCGACAAGGACCCCGGCAAGATCGATCGCCTCAACCAGGGGATCATGCCGATCTACGAACCCGGCCTCGACGCGCTCGTCGCCAGCAACGTCAAGGCCGGCCGGCTGACCTTCACCACCAGCCTTGCCGATGGCATCAAGGGCGCCGAGGCGATCTTCATCGCCGTCGGCACGCCGAGCCGGCGCGGCGACGGCCATGCCGATCTGAGCTATGTCCATGCCGCGGCGAAGGAGATCGCCGAGAATCTTGCCGGCTATGCGGTGATCGTGACGAAATCGACCGTGCCTGTCGGCACCGGTGACGAAGTCGAGCGTATCGTCGCCGCCGCCAATCCGGCCGCCGAATTCGCCGTCGTCTCCAACCCCGAATTCCTGCGCGAAGGCGCCGCCATCGGCGATTTCAAGCGCCCCGACCGCATCGTCGTCGGCACCGAGGACGAGCGCGCGAGGCAGGTGATGACCGAGCTTTACCGCCCGCTCTACCTCAACCAGTCGCCGCTGCTGTTCACCGCGCGGCGCACCGCCGAGCTGATCAAATATGCCGCCAATGCCTTTCTGGCGGTCAAGATCACCTTCATCAACGAGATCGCCGATCTCTGCGAGGCGGTCGGCGCCGATGTCCAGGACGTGGCGCGCGGCATCGGGTCGGACAATCGCATCGGTTCGAAGTTCCTGAATGCCGGCCCCGGCTATGGCGGCAGCTGCTTCCCCAAGGACACGCTGGCGCTGGTCAAGACGGCGCAGGACGCGGCGAGCCCGGTGCGCATCGTCGAGACGGTGATCGCGGTGAACGATCAGCGCAAGCGGGCGATGGCGCGCAAGGTGGTGGCGCTGGCCGGCGGCGATGTGCGCGGCAAGACCGTCGCGGTGCTCGGCCTGACCTTCAAGCCCAACACCGACGACATGCGCGATTCGCCGGCCATCGCCATCATCCAGGCCCTGCAGGACGGCGGCGCGACGATCCGCGCCTATGATCCCGAGGGTACGGAACAGGCGCAGCTGGTGCTTACCCAGGTCGATTATGCCAGCGACCCCTATGCGGCGCTGACCGGCGCCGATGTCGCCGTGCTGGTGACCGAATGGGATGCCTTCCGCGCCCTCGACCTCGATCGCGTGCGCACGCTGATGAAGACGCCGGCGATCGCCGATCTGCGCAATGTCTATTCCGCCGAGGAAATGGCACGGCGCGGCATCGCCTATGTGAGCGTCGGGCGCTAGCGATCGCCACGGCATGGGGGCCGGAAAAGCCCCCATTGCCAAGCCCGCGGCGGCCCGGCTATAGCCCGCCGCTCGCGACAGCGTTCGCGGAGTCGTGGGTGAGTGGCTGAAACCAGTAGTTTGCTAAACTGCCGATCTGGGTAACCGGATCCGAGGGTTCGAATCCCTCCGACTCCGCCATATATCGTTTCCGAAACCAGCGTGGCCGGCATGCCGCCGTGTCGGGTAGCTTGGTCAGAGCGGGGCCGACCCCGCGCTGTAACAAGGATGCAATATTCATTACCGGAGCGCCGCGATGTGCGGCACCCGTTTGCGAGCCCGGAGCTATCGGCACGAATGTTGCTCAGTGTTGCGAATATGTCCGCGGCTGTTTTGGCACTGTAACATTTGTGAAGTAGTCGTTCGCGCGTCAGGGTGGGGTTGGTAGCGTACGCCATCCTTGGAGGGGATTGAGGATGGATCGGGGCATTTGCACTAATTATCCGAGCCGCTGCTCAAAGGCAGCGGACAAGGAACTGATTCCGATGCCGTCGCCCTTCGTCACCTGCCCCGAGTGCGGCCGGCGACCGCAGAAGGTGAAGGGCGGCTTCGGCCCCGCCGCCGGCCTGGGCGGCATGCAAGTGCCGCGCAACGCGCTGCTGGCGGGCGGTGCCCTGTTGCTCGTCGCCCTGCTGATCTTCTTCGGCTGGCGCTACGGCAGCCCGGCGGGCCAGATGGTGGCGGGCGGCGGTGCCGAGGAAACCGTGCTGTTCCGCCTCGCCGGCTCCAACACCATCGGCAAGTCGCTGGCCCCCGACCTCGTCAAGGCGTGGCTGGAAACCAAGGACGCGACCGATATCACCAGCGAGGCGCGGCGCGTTCCCAACAAGGATGCCCCCGAAACCCTGGTTCATGCGACCCTCGACGGCCGCCGGGTGATGGTGGAAGTTCGGCCGCACGGCAGCTCGACCGCCTTCTCCGACCTGCTGGAAGGCAGCGCCGACATCGGCATGTCCTCACGCGCCATCAAGCCGGCGGAAGTCGAGAAACTGCAGAGCCTGGGCGACATGCGCACCCAGAAGAGCGAGCATGTGCTCGGGCTCGATGGCGTTGCCGTCATCGTCAATGCCGACAACCCCATCGGCGCGCTTTCGACCGCCACCCTGCGCCGCATCTTCACCGGCCAGGTCCGCGACTGGTCCGAAATCGGCGGGCCGCAGGGCGCGATCACGCTTTATGCCCGCGACGACAAGTCGGGCACCTTCGACACCTTCAAGGAACTGGTGCTGCGCGGCGAGAAGATGGGCGAGGCGCGCCGCTTCGAGGACAGCGCGGCGCTCGAGGCCGGCGTCGCCGAGGACCGACTCGGCATCGGCTTTGTTGCCCTGCCCTATGTGAAGACGACGCACGCGCTTGCCGTCAACGATGGCGCCAGCGCCCCGCTGCAGCCGACATCGTTCAGCATCCGCACGGAAAGCTATCCGCTGTCGCGCCGTCTCTATCTCTACATCGCGCCCGAGGCGAAGAACCGCGAAGCGCAGGAATTCATCTCGTTCGGCCTGTCGGCGGTCGGCCAGGCGGTGGTCCGCAAGGACCAGTTCGTCGATCTCGACATCGCCTCGGCGCCGCGGGCGGCGACGGCGCAGGCCAGCGGCCCCTGCCAATTGTCCTTCAAGTGGAAGGGCGATCCCCAAGCCTATTGCAACCTGCGCCGCGCCGCCGAGCCGCTGCAGACCAGCTTCCGCTTCCGCGCCGGTTCCGACACGCTCGATACCCGCGCCATCGCCGATCTGCGGCGCGTGCTGGCGCGCATGGAACAGTCGCCGGAAAAGCAGATCGTGCTCGCCGGCTTCTCGGACGATCTCGGCGATCCTGCCGGCAATTGCGCGCTCAGCACCTCGCGGGCACGGCGTGTCGCCGACGCGCTCGGCACGCTCGGCCTGAATGCCGCCGAAGTCGTCGGCTTCTGCAGCGAGCTGCCGGTGCGCGACAATTCGACCCCGGAAGGCCGCGAGCAGAACCGCCGCGTCGAGATCTTCGTGCGCTAAGGTTCAGCCGGGCAAGCGCTGCCCCGCCGCCTGCCGTGCCAGGGCAATCGCCCCCAATGGCCCGGCGGCGGCGCCGAGCGTCGCGGTGGCGATGAGGTCGTCGCGTGCCGCCGCCGGCCCGAGATAGCTGGCGAGGCGCTCGGCGACGCCGGCGCGGACCATCGGCAGCAGCTGCGCCTGGCCGATGCCCACGCCGCCGCCGATCAGGATGCGCTGCGGGGAAGCGATCAGCAGCAGCAGCGCCAGCGCCTCGGCAAGATCGGCGGCGACCCGCGCCCACAGCGGATGATCGACGGGCAGGCGCGCCGGATCGCCGCCGGCGCGGCGGGCCAGCGCCGGGCCGGAGATCAGCCCTTCGAGGCAATCGCCATGGAAGGGGCAGCTGCCGGCGAAATCGTCGCCGGGCAGGCGCCGCACCCGGACATGGCCGAATTCGGGATGGACAAGGCCGTGCAGCGGCTGGCCTCGCGCGACGATGCCGGCGCCGACGCCGGTGCCGATGGTCAGATAGGCATGGGTATCGCAACCGATGGCGCCGCCCCATTGCCCTTCGGCAAGTGCCGCGGCGTTGACATCGGTATCGAGCGCCATCGGCACGGCCAGCGCTGCGAATCGGGACAGCAGCGGTGTGCCGCTCCAGCCCGGCTTGGGCGTCGCGGTAATGCCGCCATGGCCCTCGCCGTCGCGGCGCAGGCCGAGCGGCCCGAAGCTGGCGATGCCGAGCGCCGCGAAATCGCCATGCGCGGCCGCCGCTGCCACCAGCCAATTCTCGATGGCGGCAAGCGTCGCCTCGGGCGTCGTCGTCGGCACGCTCGCCTGCGCGACGATCTCGCGGTCGCGGGCGAGCAGCGCGATCGCCTTGGTGCCGCCAAGTTCGATGCCGGCGAGCAGCGGCGGCGCCGTCATGCCGTCACCCGGCTTGCGAAAAACCGCCGGCGCGCATCTAGTGCGGCTGGTTTCCGGAAATACCCCCCTATGCGCCGCATCGTCCCGCCTCTTCCCGCCATGGCCCCCTCATGATCCGCAATCTGACCGACCTGGCACTTGCCGCCGGCCTGTCGAAATCCACTGTCTCGCGCGCGCTCGCCGGCAATCCGGTGATCAATGCCGAAACCCGGGCGCGGGTGATGGCGCTGGCCGCCGAGCACGGCTTCCAGGTCAACCAGGTGGCGCGCAACCTGCGGTTGAAGCGGACGCAGGCGATCGGTGTCGTGCTGCCGCTCGGCCATGAAACCGGCCAGCATCCGTCCGATCCCTTCTTCATCACCATGCTCGGCCATCTCGCCGATGCGCTGACCGAGCGCGGCCATGACCTGCTGCTCAGCCGGGTGATCCCGACCGATGAGACCTGGCTGGCGCGGTTGATCGCATCGGGGCGCACCGATGGCCTGATCATCATCGGCCAGTCCGACCAGGCGGCGGTGATCGATCGCGCCGCCGCCGGCTTCCTGCCGATCGTCGTCTGGGGTGCGCAGCTGCCCGGCGCCGCCCATTGCACTGTCGGCACCGACAATCACCGCGGCGGCATGCTGGCGACGCAGCATCTGATCGCGCAAGGCCGGCGCCGGCTGGCTTTTCATGGCAACCCGGATGTTCCCGAAATCGGCGATCGCTTCGCCGGCTTCACGGCGGCCTGCGCCGAAGCCGGCATCGCGGGCCGGTTGCTGCCGGTGCATCTGACGCCCAGCGCCGCCTATGCGATGATCGCCGAGGATCTGGCGACGGGGCCGGTGCCTGACGGCATCGTTGCCGCCTCCGACACCATCGCCATGATGGCGATCCGGGTGGCGGCGGAGCGCCGGCTGCGGGTGCCGGAGGATATCGCCGTCACCGGCTATGACGATGTCACGCTTGCCGCTCATACCAGCCCGCCGCTGACGACGGTACGCCAGGACCTGGCCCGCGGCGCGGCGCTGCTCGTTGAGCTGCTGTTCCGCCGGTTGGCCGGAGAGGCAGCGCCGTCGATCGTGCTGCCGCCGACACTGGTGGTGCGGGGTTCGACGCGCTGATTGGACCGTGATCGGCCGGATGTAGCCAAAGCAACTCCCTCCCCCTTGCGGGGAGGGAGTGGAGACGCTCCGCCCGTCCCTCTCACCGCGCCTTCACCCGCAGTGTTGCCGCCGCCGCCGCGAGCATCAGCATGCCTGCCAGCAGCAGCACGCCGCGCGGATCGCTGCCGAGCAGCGGGGCGTAGAGCAGCGGCATGGTCAGGCTTTCGATCAGCATCGGCACGACAATGAACATGTTGAAAATGCCCATGTAGATGCCGGTGCGGGCGGGCGGGATGGCGTTTGCCAGCATGATATAGGGGCAGCCCATCATGCTCGCCCAGCCGAGGCCGATGCCGAGCATCGGCACCAGCAACAGCGTTTCGCTGGTCGCCGCCGGAATGGCGAGCATGGCGAGGCCGGAGAGCGCCATGCAGCCGGCGTGCACCGGCCGGGCGCCGAATCGCCGCGCCAGTGGCACCAGCGCGAAGGCGCCGAGGAAGGCGACGAAATTGTAGAAGGCGCCGATCTGCCCGGCGACCAGCGCCGCGTCGCGAAAGCCGTCGCTGCCCGGCGCCGCGGTGCCGAACAGCGATCGCGCCACGGCCAGCGCGATATATTGCCAATAGGCGAACATCGCATACCATTGGCACAGCATGGCCAGCGCCAGCTGCCGCATCGGCAGCGGCATTTCGGCGATGGCGATGCGGATATCGGCCCAGGTGGTGGCCAGCGACGGCCGGTGCGCGCGCATCTCGGCGAGCGTCGCGGCATCAAGCGGCAGTTCCGGCACGCGCCACACCGACCACAAGATGGTGACCAGCGACAGCACCGCGCCGATGACGAAGGCGATGCGGGTGATGACCGGGATCTGGTTGGCATCGACGGCATTGCTGTCGATGCCCCACCAGACCAGCAGCGACGGCGCGAGGTAGGACAGGGTCTGGGCAAGACCGGTGAAGCTCGCCTGGGTCAGATAGCCGAGCGGGCGCTGGTCTTCGGGCAGCCGGTCGCCGACATAGGCGCGATAGGGCTCCATGGTGATGTTGTTGGCGGCATCGAGGATCCACAGCAGCGACGCCGCCGCCCATAGCGCCGGGCTGTACGGCATGGCGAACAGGCACAGGCTGCACAATATGGCGCCGACCAGGAAATAGGGGGTGCGCCGGCCCCAGCGGCTGGTGGTGCGATCGCTGAGCGCGCCGACCAGCGGCTGCACCAGCAGCCCGGTCATCGGCCCGGCGAGCCAGAGCAGCGGCAGCGTCGCTTCGTCGGCGCCGAGATAGCGGTAGATCGGCGCCATGTTCGATTGCTGCAGGCCGAAACTGAACTGCAGGCCGAGGAAGCCGATGTTCATGTTGACGATGGAGAGCAGCGACAGGCGCGGCGCCGGCGCGGCGGGCGCGCTGGCAGGCATATTGGCCGTGGCGGTCATGCACTCTCCCCTCGGACGGACCGCTTTGCGGCTTTTGCCAGCAATCTATCATTCCGCAATCGTTTGCATAGAGGCCAGTGTTGCCGATCTGCCGCAGTGGACGCGCAAAGGAGCGATATTCGCAATCGATTGCATTTTTGCCGCGCTGCGGAATCGAAAGCGCATTGCAATCGATTGCGGACTGGATTTACCAAGCCCCCAGAGCCCGGACCAACCGGGCGACGCCTGTCTGGGGAGAAACCGATGTCACTGCTGCGCCTGTGCCTGTTGTCCACCGCCGCGCTCGTCGCGGCGCCCGTCCTCGCCCAGCCGGCGCCGGCCGCCGATTCGGCCGCCACCACCGCCGATCTCGCCGACGAGGAAATCGTCGTCACCGCCGTCGCGCGCGGCGCCGATCGCCTGACCACGTCGATCTCGGTCTCCTCGCTCAGCGCCGAGACGATCCAGCAGAACGCCCCGCGCTCGGTCGCCGAAGTCTTCCGCAACCTGCCGGGCATCCGTTCCGAAGCGTCGGGCGGCGAGGGCAATGCCAATATCGCGGTGCGCGGCCTGCCCGTCGCCTCGGGCGGCGCCAAATTCCTGCAGCTGCAGGAAGACGGCCTGCCCGTGCTCGAATTCGGTGACATCACCTTCGGCAACGCCGATATCTTCCTGCGTGCCGATTTCAACGTGGCGCGCGTCGAATCGGTGCGCGGCGGTTCGGCCTCGACCTTCGCGTCGAATTCGCCCGGCGGCGTCATCAACCTGATCTCCAAGACCGGTGCCCAGGAAGGCGGCGCCATCCAGGGCACCGTCGGCCTTGATTATGGCGAATTCCGCATCGATGCCGATTATGGCGGCCGCCTCGGCGATGGCTGGCTTTACCATGTCGGCGGCTTCTATCGCCAGGGCTCGGGCCCGCGCGATCCGGGCTATGACGGCAACCGCGGTGGCCAGTTGAAGGCCAACATCACCCGCGAGTTCGACAAGGGCTATCTGCGTTTCCACGCCAAATATCTCGACGATCACGCCATCGGCTATCTGCCCAACCCGGTGCGCGTCACCGGCACCGACGGCAACCCGACCTACAGCGACATCCCCGGCTTCGACATCAACAACCAGACGCTGCACAGCCGCAACTTCACCAGCGTGCGGACGCTCGACGAGGCCAACCGCCCGACCGAGCGCGACATCCGCGATGGCCAGCGGCCGAAGGTGTTCAGCCTCGGCTTCGAAACCTCGATCGATTTCGCCGATGGCTGGAATGTCGTCAACCGCTTCCGCTGGGCCGATATTTCCGGCGACTTCCTGTCGCCCTTCCCGGCCTCGGTCGGCGACGCCCAGGCCACCGCCAACGCCATCGGCGGCGCCGGTTCGACCCTGCGCTACGCCAGCGGCCCCAAGGCCGGCCAGGCGATCACCAACCCCGCCGCGCTCAACGGCAATGGCCTGCTCGCCTCGATAGTGCTGTTCGATGTCAAGCTCGACAGCCTCGACAACATCACCAACGACCTGCGCCTGACTCACACCGCCAATTGGGGCGGCGCCGAAGTCTCGATCACCGGTGGCTTCTACGCCAGCCGCCAGACCATCGACACCAGCTGGCTGTGGACCTCGCATCTGCTCGAAGTCCAGGGCGGCGGCGATGCCGCGCTGATCGACGTGGTCAATGCCGCCGGCGTGCCGCAGACCGATGGCGGTACCGTTGCCTATGGCGCCAGCTTCTTCGGCAATTGCTGCCGCCGCAAGTATGAGCTCGAATATTCGACCTATGCGCCGTTCGCCTCGATCACCGGCACGATCGGCGACCTGACCCTCGACGGCAGTGTCCGCTTCGATTTCGGCCAGGCCCGTGGCCGGGTGTTCGGTGCCGATCTCGGCGGCGGCCGCGTCGGCGTCGCGGCGGTCGATGTCAACGGCAATGGCAGCATCTCGCGCGCCGAGCAGCAGACTTCGGTGCTGCCGCTCGGCTCGCCGTCGCCGGTCAATTACAATTACGACTATGTCTCCTGGTCGATCGGCGCCAATTACCGGCTGCGCGACAGCCTGGCGCTGTTCGGCCGCTACAGCCGCGGCGCCCGCGCCAACGCCGACCGGCTGACCTTTGGCCCCGCCATCAATTCGACGACCGGCGCGCTGACCGACGCCGGCGCCGCGGTCGATTTCGTCGATCAGGCCGAAGGCGGGGTGAAGTTCCGCCAGGGCGGCCTGCTGCTCAACGTCACCGGCTTCTACGCCAGCACCCAGGAACAGAATTTCGAAGCGACGACGCAGCGCTTCTTCAACCGCGAGTACCAGGCGTTCGGCGTCGAAATCGAGGGCGGCTGGCGCCAGGGGCCGTTCAGCGTCACCGCCAGCGGCACCTACACCGCCGCCGAGATCACCCGTGACGTGCTCAACCCTGGCGTTGTCGGCAACCGCCCGCGCCGCCAGGCCGAGTTCATTTACCAGCTGACCCCGCAATATACCGGCGAACGCTTCAGCATCGGCGCCAACATCATCGGCACCACCTCCAGCTTCGCCCAGGACAACAATGCCCTGAAGCTGCCGGGCTATACCCAGGTCAATGCGTTTGTCTCGGTGACGCCGATCGATCGCGTCACGGTGATGGTCAACGCCAACAATCTGTTCAACACCAATGGCTTCACCGAATCGGAAGAAGGCAATATCCCGGCCAATGGCATCGTACGGGCCCGCTCGATCAGCGGCCGGACGATCTCGGCCTCGCTGCGCTACAATTTCTAGGGAATGGCGTGACCCGAGCCGAAACCACCGCCTGGACGGCGGCGCATGTCGCGCGCATCGCGGCGGCGCCGCTGCCGGCAGCGCCGCTGATCCTTGAAACCGACCTGCCGCCGTCGTTGCCCGGCCTCTGGCTGTGGGACAGCTGGCCGCTGCAGGATCGGGACGGCCGGGTGGTGCGTATCGCCGGCATCGAACTGTGGTTCGCACTGTCGGCGCCATGCACCCCCGATCCGCTCGATCGGCACGGCCTGGCGCGCATCCGGCTGCTGGCGCACGACGAGGATGGCGGCTGGCGCGATCTCGGCGATGCCATGCCGGACGGGCTGTCGCCGGGCAGTCGCGAATGGTCGGGCTCGGCGACGCTGATCGGCGATGTCGTGCATCTGTGGTTCACCGCCGCCGGCCGGCGCCACGAGCCATCGCCGACCTTCGAGCAGCGGCTGTTCTCGGTCACCGCGCAGATCGTCGTCGATGCCGGCGCACCGCGGCTGATCGCCTGGACCAAGCCGGTACCGCTCGTCGCCAGCGACGGCGTGATTTACCATCCGGCGGCGCAGGCGACCGGCGCCGTTGGCACCATCAAGGCGTTTCGCGACCCCGCCGCCTTCCACGATCCCGCCACTGGCGCCGATCACCTGCTGTTCACCGCGTCGCTGGCGGGCTCGGCTTCGGCTTTCAATGGCGCCATCGGTCTGGCGACCCGGCACGACGGGCGCTGGCAATTGCAGCCGCCGCTGCTGCACGCCGATGGCGTCAACAACGAACTCGAACGCCCGCATCTGCTGGTCGTCGACGGGCGCTATTATCTGTTCTGGTCGACGCAGGGCAGTGTCTTCGCCGCCGGCCTCGCTGCGCCCACCGGTCTTTACGGCATGGTCGCGGACAGCCTAGCAGGGCCGTGGCGGCCGCTGAACGGCAGCGGTCTCGTCCTCGCCAATCCGGTGGCGGCGCCGGCGCAGGCCTATAGCTGGCTGGTGCTGCCCGATCGCCGCGTCGCGAGCTTCATCGATCATCTGCCGGGCGCGGACGGGGATCGTTTCATCGGAGCGCCGGCGCCGATGCTGCGGCTGGAAATCGCCGGCGATGCGGCGTGGGTGGAAGGCGCCGCCGATGCGGCGGGGGTGGAAGGCGCGGGCTGAGCCGATCGGCGGTCAGGCGTCGGCAGTGTCGGCGACTCGTGCTGCCGGCGCCGACAGCCGCCAGGCGAGGCCGCCCGGATCATAATCGATGGCGACTTCGGCTCCGAGCGACAGGCGCGTCATCCGCCCGATGACGCGTGACCCGAAGCCGAGGCGGCTGGGTTCGCGCACCGGCGGGCCGCCATGTTCCTGCCAGAGCATCGACAGGCGCTCCGCATCCCAGCGCCATTCGATCACCACCTGGCCCTGGCCGCCCTGCAGCGCGCCGAACTTGCCGGCATTGGTGGCCAGTTCATGGATCGCCATGCCAAGCGACTGGGCGGCGGCGGCGCTCAGCCGCACCGGCGGCCCGTCGATCAGGATGCGGGTGCCGACCAGATCGCCGAAATGCGCCAGTTGCGAGAACACCAGGTCGCCGAGATCGACTCCCCGCCAGTCATTGTCGACCAGCAGGTCGTGCGCGGCGGCCAGCGCCCGGATGCGCTCGCTGAAGCGGTCGACGAAATCCTCGGGGCCGCTGGCCAGCGTCTGGCGCGCCACGGCATGGACCACGGCCAGCATGTTCTTCGATCGGTGATTGACTTCGCGCATCAGCAGCCGGACCTGCGCCTCGCGCTGCATCTGCTCGGTGATGTCGGTGTTGGTGCCGAACCACAGCGCGATCTTGCCATCGGCATCGCGGATCGGCTGGGCCCGCGACAGGAACCAGCGGTAACTGCCGTCGACACCGCGCAGCGGAAACGTGTCTTCCCAGGGATCGCCGCTGGCATGGGCGCGCTCGACACCGGCGACGACGCGATCGACATGATCGGGATGGTGGACCGCGCGCCAACCCCAGCCCTTCATCGCTTCGAGCTCGGTGCCGGTGAAATCATACCAGCGCTGGTTGTACCAGAAGATCTCCCAATTGCTGTCGGCGATCCAGGCGAGCTGCGAGATATTGTCGGCGAGCGCCCGGAAGCGCTGCTCGCTGGCGGCCAGCGCCGCTTCGGCGCGCTTGCGCTCGGTCATGTCCTGCACGGTGGCGATGAAATATTCGATCCGGCCATCATCGCTGCGCACGCAGCCGACGCCGACATCGACATCGACAATCGCGCCATCGGCACGGCGGTAGCGCTTTTCGAGCCGGGCGGTCTCGGTGTCGCCGGCCATCATGGCGCGAATCTGCGTCAGGTCGCGCGCCAGCTCGTCGGGATGGGTGATGTCCTGGATGCGACGATCAAGGATGCGTTCGCGCGAATGGCCGACGATCTCGGCCAGCGCCTGGTTCATCCGCAGCCAGCGCCCGTCCGGAGTCAATTGCGCAAAGCCGACCGCGGCATTTTCGAAAGTGGCGCGGAACAGCGCCTCGTTTGCCGCGAGCGTGGTTTGCGTCGCCTGGCGTTCGGTGATCTCCTCGCAGATGATGGCGATGCCGGTGATCGCGCCGGCCGCATCGCGCACCGGATAGAAATGTTCGGACCAATGGCGGGTGACGCCGGGCTGCGCCGGGGTTTCGCCGCTTAGCTCGACATTGCGCAGTGCCTCGCCGGTCGCCAGCACCTGGCGCAGCAAGGGCTCGGCGCTGGCGCGAACGTCCGGCACCAGGTCCCACACTGATCGGCCGAGATGATCCTCGATGCTGTGGCCGTTGATTTCCGCCAGCGCCGGGTTGATCCGCACGAACCGGAACTCGCGATCTAACAGCGCCAGCCCGAGCGGTGCCTCGGCATAGATGGTTTCCAGCTCGGCGACGCGTGCCGCCAGCCGCGCCTCGCTGTCGCGCAGCGCCGCCTCCATCCGGCGGCGCGGTCCGACATCGACGAAATGCGCCGCCAGGCCGCCGGCGAAGGGCCGGTAACGCACTGCGAACCAGCTTTGCAGCGGTTCGAACCAGGCTTCGACCTCGCGGGCGCTGCCGCCGGCCATCGCCTCGCGCAGGGCGGCCCCGAATGGCGATGCGTCGAGTCCGGGCAGCGCCTGCCAGACATCCAGGCCGAGCGGTGGCACGCCGGCGGGCAGCACGGGCGCGAGCAGTTCGGCACCGCGCGCGTTGAGGCAGGTGATGCGCCAGCGATCGTCGATGGTCATGAAACCATCGCCGATGCAGTCGATGACGGCACGCGCCCAGCTGTCGGCGGCGAGGGATTGCGAAGCGTCGGTCAACGGCCCAACCATGTTTGTCGATCGTTCCTAACGCCTGAACGCGCCGATCGGTACCAATGCCGAAACCTTTTCTTGCGATGGGCGTTGCCGCGGCGGTCAATGCCCATTGGCGACGCCGGCAGGGGCATGGCGACGCACCCGGCGCTTCCGCGCCATACGGCGTGCGTCGCGGCCCGGCGATAGGCTATGACGCGGCGATGACCGGCGCCCGCCCTGCCTCGAACCCTGCCGCCGTGCCGGCGCTGGAAATCGCCGATCTGGCGAAATCGGTGCCGGGCCGCCAGCTGTTCGCCGGCCTGACGCTGGCCGTGCAGCCCGGCGAAGTCGTTGCCATCATGGGCGAATCGGGCGTCGGCAAATCGACCTTGCTCAACATCGTCGCCGGGCTCGACACCCCCGATGCCGGGCGCATCCGGATCGGCGGCAGCGATCTGGCCGGGCTCGACGACGATGGCCGTACCCGGCTGCGGCGCCGTGCCATCGGCTTCGTCTTCCAGGCCTTCCACATCCTTCCTCACCTCAGCCTGGTTCGCAACGTCGCGCTGCCGCTGGCGCTGGGCGGCGGCGACGGCCAGGCCGAAGCGGCGGCGATGCTGGCCCGCGTCGGGCTCGGCGGGCGCGAGGCAGCGCGGCCGGCGGAGCTTTCCGGCGGCGAATTGCAGCGCGTTGCCATTGCCCGCGCCCTGGTCCATCGCCCGTCGCTGATCCTGGCCGACGAGCCGACCGGCAATCTCGATCACGAAACCGCCGATCGCATCCTGGCGCTGCTGATCGGCGAAAGCCGCGATCATGGCGCCGCGGCGATCATCGTCACCCACAGCGAGCGGGCGGCGGCGCAGTGCGACCGGGTGCTGCGCCTGGGTGCAGGCGGGCTGGCGCCGGCGAATGGCTGAGCCCCTGTTGCCGGCCCGCCCGGCGCTGTGGCTGGTGCTCGGCGAGTGGCGGGCGCAGCCGCTGCGCGTGGCGGCGGCGGTGTTCGCCATTGCCGTGGGGGTGGCGCTCGGCTTTGCCGTCCACCTCGTCAACCAGGCGGCGCTCGCCAGCTTCGCCGGCGCCGTGCACAGCGTCGCCGGCAGCGCCGATCTTCAGATCGAGGCGCGCACCCCGCAGGGCTTCGCCGAAAGCCTTTACCCGCGGATCGCGCACGTGCCCGGCGTGGCGGTCGCCAGTCCCGTGGTCGAAGTCGCCGCGACCTCGGGCCAGATCCGCCGCCCCGGCAGCGGCGGCACCGCTTCCGGGCGGCTGACGCTGATCGGCCTCGATCCGTTTCGCGCCGTGGCGGTGACGCCGGCGCTGGTCGGCGTCCGCCCCGGCCGCGACGGCGCGGCGATCGACGGCGTCTATTTCTCGGCGGCAGCGCTGGCGGCGACCGGTGCGCGCGTCGGCGGCCCGGTGACGCTCGCCGCCGGCGGCCGCGTCTGGGAGACCCGCGTTGCCGGCCGCCTCGCCGGGGTCGGTCGGGCGGTTGCGGTGACCGATATCGCCACGGCGCAATGGCGGCTGGGGCAATTGGGGCGGCTGCAACGGCTCGATGTCCGGCTGGCGCAGGGCGCCGACCCGGCCGAAGTCACGGCGCGGCTGCGGGCGTTGCTGCCGGACGACGCCGATATCGCGACGCCGGCGGGGGAGGAAGCGCGCAGTGATTCGCTGTCGCGGGCCTATCGCGTAAATCTCGGCATGCTGGCGATGGTGGCGCTGCTCACCGGCGGCTTTCTGGTCTTCTCGGTGCAGTCGCTGGCGGTGGCGCGGCGGCGACCGCAGTTCGCGCTGCTGCGCGTGCTCGGGCTGCGCCAGGGCGCCTTGGCGCGGCTCGTCGTCGGCGAGGGGCTGGCGCTCGGCATCGCCGGCTCGATCCTCGGCCTCGGCTTCGGCTACGGCCTGGCGGCGGCGGCGATCGATCTGGTCGGCGGCGATCTTGGCGGCGGCTATTTCGGCGGAGCGCGCCCGGTGCTGGCGGTAACGCCAGGGGCCGGCCTCGCTTTCGCCGGGCTCGGCATCGGCGTCGCCGTCATCGCCAGCCTGTTGCCGGGGCGCGAGGCAGCGCGGGCGCGGCCGGCGGTGGCGCTGAAATCGGGCGCCGATGGCGATGCCGGTGCCCGCCCGCGCGCCTGGCCGGGCCTGGCGCTGCTCGCGGCGGGCGGCCTCGCCGCGCTGGCGCCGCCGATCGCCGGGCTGCCGATTGCCGGCTATGCCGCCATGGCGCTGCTGCTCGCCGGCGGCGTCGCGGTGATGCCGGCGCTGGCCCGCGTCCTGCTGGCGCCCTGGCAGGCGATGCGGGCGCCGGTGCCGGTCGAGCTGGCGCTGCGCCGGCTTTGGGGGGCGCCGCGCGGCGCTGCCGTCGCGCTGTGCGGCATCGTCGCTTCGACCAGCCTGATGGTGGCGATGGCGGTGATGGTGGCAAGCTTCCGCGGTTCGGTCGATGACTGGCTCGGCCAGGTGCTGCCCTCCGACGTCTATCTGCATCTGGAGGGCGTCGAAACCGCCGGCCTCGATCCCGCCGCCCAGGCCCGGTTGGCGGCAACCCCCGGCGTGGCGCGCATCCGCTTCCAGCGCAGCATCGCCATCCGCCTCGCCGCCGATCGCCCCGATGTGCAGCTTTCGGCGCAGCCGGTCGGCGCCACGGGGCCGGTGCAGCTGCCGCGCGTCGGCGCCAGCGCGACACCGCCGCCGGGCGAGGTCCCGGTCTGGGTGTCGGAAGCGATGGTCTGGCTTTACGACGCCCGCCCCGGCACGCGGCTGACGCTGCCATTGGGCGGGCGCAAGGTGCCGGTGTTCGTCGCCGGCGTCTGGCGCGATTATGCCCGGCAGTTCGGCGCCATCGCCATGGCCGACGAGGATTTCACCCGGCTGACCGGCGATGCGACGCGCAGCGATGCCGCTGTCGATGTCGCTCCCGGCGCCGATCCGCGCCGGATCGCCGCGGCGTTGACCGCGCGGCTGCCACCGGCGCTCGCCGGCCAGGCTTTGGTGGCGCGGCCGGCGGAGATGCGCGCCGTGGCGCTGCAATTGTTCGATCGCAGCTTCGCCATCACCTATGCGCTCGAAATCGTCTCGATCCTGATCGGGCTGGTCGGGGTGGCGGCGACCTTCTCGGGCCAGACGCTGGCCCGGGCGCGCGAATTCGGCATGTTGCGCCACATCGGCGTCACCCGCGGCCAGGTGCTGGCAATGCTGGCCAGCGAAGGCGCGCTGCTTGGGCTGGTCGGCGGCATCGCCGGCATTTCGCTGGGGCTGGTCATGGCGCAGGTGCTGATCCATGTCGTCAACCCGCAATCCTTCCACTGGACGATGGACGTGTCCTTGCCCTGGGGCCTGCTCGCCGGGCTGTTCGCCGCGCTGGTCGTGGCGGCGGCGGGAACGGCCGTCATTGCCGGCCGCCGGGCGCTCTCCGCCGATGCGGTGCGCGCGGTGAGGGACGATTGGTGAGGCGCTGGCTCGCCCTGCTGGCGCTGCTGCTCGCTGCCGCCGCCCCGGCGCCAGCGCCGGTTGCCTGGCCAGCGGTCCGCCCCGGCGTGCCGCTCGTCTTCCCGCGCGATCATGGCGCCCATCCCGATTTCCGCGCCGAATGGTGGTATGCGACAGGCTGGCTGAAGACCGCCGCCGGGCAGGATCTCGGCTTTCAGGTCACCTTCTTCCGGGTCCGCCCCGGCCTTGGCGAGGACAATCCCTCTGCCTTCGCACCGCGCCAGATCCTGTTCGCCCATGCCGCGCTGTCCGATCCCGCCACCGGCCGCTTGCGCCATGGCCAGCGCATCGCCCGCGCCGGCTTCGGCCTGGCCAGCGCCACCACCGGCGATGCGGCGCTGGTGATCGACGATTGGCGGTTGCAGCGCCGCGGCGATGGCAGCTGGACAACGCACGCCGGCACCGGTGATTTCGGCCTCGATCTCGTCATGACGCCGCGCCAGCCGCTGCTCGTGCAAGGGGAGGGCGGTTACAGCCGCAAGGGCCCCGACCCGGCCAGTGCCAGCCATTATTACAGCATCCCGCAGCTGGCGGTGCGCGGCCATGTCACCCGCAATGGCCGGCGCGAGGCGGTTGCCGGCACCGCCTGGCTCGATCGCGAATGGTCGTCGGCGCTGCTCGATGCCCGCGCCACCGGCTGGGACTGGCTGGGGCTCAACATGGACGACGGCGGCGCGCTGACGATTTTCCAGGTGCGTGACAAGACGGGCGGCGCGCAATGGGCCGGCGGCTCGTACCGCAGCGCCGCCGGGGTGCGCACGGTCCTCGCTCCCGCCGATGTGCGTTTCCTGCCCGGCACGCGCTGGCGGAGCCCGCGCAGCGGTGCCGCCTGGCCGGTCGCGCCGGTGGTGATGGTGCGCCTGCCCGGCGGCTGGCGACGGCTGCCGGTAACGCCGCTCTTCCCCGACCAGGAGCTCGACAGCCGCCCGGCAGGACCGCTCTATTGGGAAGGCGCCGTGCGCGTGCCGGGCGGGCGGGGCTATCTCGAACTGACCGGCTATGGCGAGCGACTGCGGATGTAGCAGGGGAGATTTTGCTTCCCGCGCCCATGCCGCTAGTGTCGCTGCGGTAATGTCCAAGCCGCAACGCCCCCTCCCTCCCCCTTGCGGGGAGGGCGACTCGCGCTTCTTCAGCGCGAGCGGGGTGGGGGTTCCTCTGCGTCAACGTAAGAGCCCCCCCACCCCGCTCGGCGTAAAGAACGCCGAGCCGCCCTCCCCGCAAGGGGAAGGGAGAAGGTGGCGCCGGCAGCTTTCCATCTTGAGCAACCCATGACCGAAGGCCCCTGGGCACCCGAGCTCCCGCCCGCCGCGCCGCGCGGCCTGTGCACCGATTGCGGCGTCTCGCGTACCGCGACCCCGCAGGATTGCGGCACCGCCTGCCAGTTCATCAAGCCCGATTATGCGGCGATGGAGGCGCGGGTGCATGGCCGCGCCCGCGATCCCGACAGGCCCGACGAGATCTTCTTCGGCAAGTTCCAGCGGCTGGCGCGGGCGGCGCTGAAGCGCCCAAGCGAAGGCGCGCAATGGACCGGCATCACCAGCCGTATCGGCGAGCGGCTGTTGGAAACCGGCGCCGTCGATGCCGTGCTGACCATGGCGCCCGACCCCGAGGACAGCTGGAAACCGCGGCCGGTGATCGTGACGCGGGCGCAGGACATGGCGGCGGTGCGCGGCATGCGCATGGGTTATGCGCCGCTGCTGGCGCTGCTCGAACCGGCGCGTGCCGCCGGGTACAAGCGCGTCGGCATCATCGGCATTCCCTGCCAGGTCCATGCCCTGCGACATCTGGAGGCGAAGCTGGGCT
>JAIXZK010000210.1 GCA_027489695.1 Sphingomonadales bacterium | reverse complement strand
TCGGTGTCGCAGAAGGTGCAGACGGCCGTCGCGCGGTCCTGCTCGCGGCCGCTCCACAGATTGCAGCCGGCAAAGCGCAGGAACACGGCGCGACTGCCGGTCTGGGCGCCTTCGCCCTGCAGGGTGAGGAACAGTTCCTTGACGGTATAGGCCATGGTGGCGGCTGTAGGGACAGTTACGACGAAATTGAAGGGACCTCCCTCCCCGTTGACGCTTCGCGTCGCCTGACGGCTGCGGGGAGGGAGGGGTTTGAAATCGGTTCGGGCGTGAGTCTTTCCGGCAACACGCCATGGCTTGGGTGTGGATAGGCCGGTGGACTCAACCCCTAGCTTCTTGTGGAGAACAGAGCGGAAACCTGCGTAACCGACTGACTCATCGCCGTTTCGGTCAGGCATTGACGGCGATTCGCGCCTGACTCATCGAAGGATCGAACAGGGCAGGGGCGCGCGCGTGCAGGACAACCGGATCATCATGGGCGACTGCGTCGCGGCGATGCGCGCGCTGCCCGACGCCTGCGCCGACATGGTGTTCGCCGACCCGCCCTATAATCTGCAGCTCGCGCACGACCTGCACCGGCCGGAAGGTGGCAAGGTCGCCGCCGTCGACGATGATTGGGACAAGTTCAGCGGCTTCGGCAGCTATGACGCCTTTTCGCGCGCCTGGCTGGCCGAAGCGCATCGCATCCTGAAGCCCGATGGCACGATCTGGACGATCGGCAGCTATCACAACATCTTCCGCGTCGGCACCGCCTTGCAGGACCAGGGCTTCTGGATCCTCAACGACATCGTCTGGCGCAAGGCCAATCCGATGCCGAATTTCAAGGGCACGCGCTTCACCAACGCCCATGAAACGCTGATCTGGGCGGCGAAATCGGAAGGGGCGCGCTACACCTTCAACTACAGCGCCATGAAGGCGATGAACGACGAACTTCAGATGCGGTCGGACTGGCTGATCCCGATCTGCACCGGCGGCGAGCGGCTGAAGACCGATGGCGTGAAAGCCCATCCGACGCAGAAGCCCGAAGCACTCCTCTACCGCATCCTGCTCGCCTGCACCCAGCCCGGCGACCTGGTCGTCGATCCCTTCTTCGGCACCGGCACCACCGGTGCGGTCGCGAAACTGCTCGGCCGCCGCTGGATCGGCATCGAGCGCGAGGAGAAATATGTGAAGGTGGCGGAGGCCCGCATCGCCGGGCTGCTGCCGCTGTCGGGCGGCGCCATGGCCGTCAGCGGTGGCAAGCGCGCTGAAGCCCGGGTGCCGTTCGGCAGCCTGGTCGAAGCGGGCCTCGTCCGCCCCGGCACCATGCTGTGGGGGCCGGGGCGTCGCCACCGCGCCGAAGTCCGCGCCGATGGCAGCCTCGCCATGGACGGCAAGACCGGATCGATCCACCAGCTGGGTGCCGCGGCGCAGAGCACGCCCAGCTGCAACGGCTGGACCTTCTGGCATGTCGAGGAAGCCGGCGTGCTGGTGTCGATCGACGAGAAGCGGGCGGATTATCGGGCGCTGGCGGGGGTTTGATCACGCGCTTCTCCCTCCCCCCGGTGAGCGAAGCGAACCGAGAGTGGGGAGGGTCGGGGTGGGGGGCTTGAGCGACAGCGGTTGCAGCTGCCTTCCGCTTCTGTCGAGGCCTGCGCCCCACCCCGACCCTCCCCACTCTACGCTCGCTTCGCTCTCGTGGGGGGAGGGAGAAGTGCAGGGAGCGGCAGGGCTTTGCAGAAGCGTATTGACCCTGTAACACGCTCGCCATTCAACGAAGAATATCGGGAGTGATCATGCTGCGTTCCACCTTGCTTGCCGCCACCGCCATGCTGACCCTGGCCGCGCCCGTGCTGGCCGCCGATGCCAGGCCCGAACTGGGCAGTTTCGGCTTCGATACCGCCGGCATGGACCGCGCCGTGGCGCCGGGCGCCGATTGGGTGCGCTTTGCCAATGGCAAGTATAACGCCGGCATCGAAATCCCCGCCGATCGCACCAACTATGGCATGTTCACCAAGCTGCGCGACCTGTCGCAGACCCGCACCCGCGGCATCGTCGAACAGGCGGCGCGCGAGGCGGTGACCGCGCCCAAGGGCAGCGATGTCCAGAAGGTCGGCGATTTTTTCGCCAGCTTCGTCGATGAAGCCGGCATCGAGGCCAAGGGCATGGCGCCGATCCAGCCGCGGCTCGATGCCATCGCTGCGATCTCGACCCCGGCGGCGCTGGCCGCGGCGCTTGGCGAGGCCGGGCGCCATGGCATCGATGCGCCGATCGGCGTCGGCGTGCTGCAGGACCTCAAGGACCCGTCGATCATGTCGGCGTATGTTGGCCAGGGCGGGCTGGGGCTGCCGGACCGCGACTATTATCTCGACACCAAGAACCCGCGCTTTGCCGAAGTCCGGGCGAAATATGTGCCGTTCATCGCGCAGATGCTGTCGCTTGCCGGCATCGCCGATGCGCCCGCCAAGGCGCAGGCCATCTATGATCTTGAGGTCAAGATCGCCACGGTGCACTGGACCCAGGTCGAGCAGCGCCAGGTCGACAAGATCTACAACCCTGTCGATCGCGCCGCCATCGCTGCCGCCTATCCGGGTGTCGACTGGACGGCGCTGCTGACCGCCGCCGGCGTCGACGGGCAGCCGCGGTTCATCATCGCCAACCCCAGCGCCATCACCGGGGCGGCAAAGCTGATGACATCGGAGCCGCTGGAGACCTGGAAGGCCTATCTGGCCTTCCACACGCTGCGCCGCGCCGCGCCGCTGCTGCCCAAGGCGTTCGTCGACGCCAATTTCGCGTTCACCGGCACCGTGCTCAACGGCCAGCCGGCGAACCAGGAGCGCTGGAAGCGCGGCGTCGATGCCACGTCGGAAGCGCTCGGCGAGGCGGCGGGCAAGCTCTACGTGCAGCAGTATTTTCCGCCCGAGGCCAAGGCCAAGGCCGATGCGCTGGTGAAGAATTTGATCCTTGCCATGGACAGCCATCTTGCCGGCCTGACCTGGATGGACCCCGCCACGAAAACGGCGGCGCGTGCCAAGCTGGCGGCGTTCACGCCGAAGATCGGCTATCCCGACAAATGGCGCGATTACAGCGCGCTGGAAGTCGTGCGCGGCGATGCGCTGGGCAACAGCTTCCGCGCCGCGGCGTTCGAATATCAGCGCAATCTCGACAAGATCGGCAAGCCGATCGATCGCAGCGAATGGGGCATGACGCCGATGACGGTGAATGCCTATGCCAATCCGTTGTGGAACGAGATCGTCTTTCCCGCCGCCATCCTGCAGCCGCCGTTCTTCGATCCGAATGCCGATCCGGCGGTGAATTATGGTGGCATCGGCATGGTGATCGGCCATGAGATCAGCCACCATTTCGACGACCAGGGCCGCAAGTTCGACAAGCACGGCAAGCTTGCCGATTGGTGGACGGCGGAGGACGTCAAGCGTTTCACGGCGCTCACCGACCAGGTGGTGAAGCAATATGCCGCCTATGAGCCGCTGCCCGGCGTGCATGTGAATGGCGAACTGACCTTGGGCGAGAATATCGCCGATCTCGCCGGGATCACCATTGCCTATGACGCATGGAAGCGCAGCCTGAACGGCAAACCGGCGCCGATGCTCGATGGCTTCAGCGGCGAACAGCGCTTCTTCTTGGGCGCCGCGCAGGTCTGGCGGCAGAAGTTCCGCGACGCCTTCCTGCAGCGTATCCTGACCACCGATCCGCACACGCCGGGCCATTACCGCCCCTATGTCGTGCGCAACATCGATGCCTGGTACGGCGCCTTTGCAGTGAAGCCGGGCGACGCCAATTATCTGGCACCGGCGGCGCGGGTGAAGATTTGGTAGGCGCCTGGTATCGCCCGATCGTCAGCGAGGGAGAGGGGCTGCCGCTGGCCGGCGGCCCCTTGACGTTCGCGCGGGTGGAAGTGCGGCGCCGTGGCGGCCGGCCGGCGCTGGTGGCGGCCGGCTCGATCCCGGGCGAAATGCTCGATCGGCTGACGGCGCCGCGGCCGCCGGTTGCCGGGCTGGCCATGGATCGCCCGCATGTCATGGGCATTCTCAACGTCACGCCGGACAGTTTTTCGGACGGCGGCCGCCACAGCGGTGCCGGGGCGGCGGCGGCGGCACAGGCAATGGTCGCCGCGGGCGCCGCCATCGTTGATGTCGGCGCGGAATCGACGCGGCCGGGGGCTGACGCAGTCGATCTGGCGACGGAAAATGCCCGGCTGGCGCCTTTGCTGCCCGGCCTCGCCGGGCTGCGCTGGAGCATCGACACCCGCAAGGCGGCGGTGATGGCGGAGGCGCTCGATGCCGGCGCCGCCATCGTCAACGATGTCTCGGGGCTGCGCCATGACGCCGCAGCGCTGGCGTTGCTGGCGGCGCGGGATTGCGCGGTGGTGGTGATGCACGCGCAGGGCACGCCGGCCGACATGCAGGCCGATCCGCGCTATGATGACGCCCTGCTCGACGTCTACGACTGGCTGGAAGCGCGGATCGCGGCGCTGGTGGCGGCGGGCGTGGCGCGGGCCCGGATCATCGCCGATCCCGGCATCGGCTTCGGCAAGGCGCTGCCGCACAATCTCGCCATTTTGCACGGGCTGACGCTGTTCCACGGGCTCGGCGTGCCGCTGCTGCTCGGTGCCAGCCGCAAGGCGCTGATCGCGCGGATCGCCGGGGAGGCACCACCGGAACAGCGGCTCGGCGGCAGTGTCGCGCTGGCGCTGCACGGTGCCGCGGCCGGGGTGCAGATCCTGCGGGTACATGATGTCGCCGAAACCGTGCAGGCGCTGGCGCTGTGGCGGGTGCTGCGCGCCTGACGGACTCGCGAATATGGCAGGCAGGCCGCCAAGCCGCGTGACATCTTCACACGCGGGCGGCATCTGCTATCAGGCGGGGGAAGCGCGGGGGCGCGCAATCCAGCAGGAACGAAAATGGCAGACCACAACCATCCCGGCACTGACAACCGCGCGACCTATGATGCCTTCATGTCGATGACGAAATGGGGCATCGGCATCGTCTCGGTCATCCTGATCGTGCTGGCACTGGTGTTCGCGCGCTGAACTTGCCGAAAAAGGGGCACAAATGAAGATTGCGGTGCTGCGGGAAACCGCCGGGGCGGAACACCGGGTTGCGGCCACGCCGGAAACGGCGAAGAAATATATCGCGCTCGGCGCCGAGGTCGCGGTTGAAAGCGGCGCCGGCACGGGCGCGTTCATCAGCGATGCGGCCTTCACCGATGCCGGTGCCAGCGTTGGCAGCCGGGCCGAGGTGATCGCCGGCGCCGATCTGATCATCGCCGTGCAGGCGCCGGCCGCGGCCGACCTGCCGGGGGCCAAGGCGGGCGCCATGCTCGCTGCGATCTGTTCGCCCTTCGCCGATCGCGCCCGCATTGATGGCTATGCCGAAGCCGGCATCGTCGCGCTGGCGCTGGAATTCATGCCGCGCATCACCCGCGCCCAGTCGATGGACGTGCTGTCGTCGCAGTCGAACCTCGCCGGCTACAAGGCAGTGATCGACGCCGCCGAAGCCTATGGCCGCGCCTTTCCGATGATGATGACGGCGGCCGGCACGATCTCGGCGGCGCGCGCCTTCATCATGGGTGTCGGCGTTGCCGGCCTGCAGGCGATCGCCACGGCGCGGCGCCTCGGCGCGCTGGTTTCCGCCACCGACGTGCGCTCGGCGACCAAGGAACAGATTGAATCGCTGGGCGCCAAGGCGATCTTCGTCGATAGCGTCAAGGGCATCGAGGGCGAAGGCTCGGGCGGCTATGCCACCGAAATGTCGGACGAATACAAGGCGGCGCAGGCGGCGCTGGTCTCCGCGCACATCGCCAAGCAGGACATCGTCATCACCACGGCACTGATCCCCGGTCGCCCGGCGCCGCGGCTGATTTCGGATGCGCAGCTCGCCTCGATGCGGCCGGGCTCGGTGATCGTTGACCTCGCCGTTGAAAGCGGCGGCAATGTCGAAGGCTCGCGCCCCGGCGAAATCGTCGAGGTCCACGGCGTCCGCATCATCGGCCATCGCAACGTCGCCGGCCGCATGGCGGCGGATTCATCGGCGCTGTTCGCCCGCAACATCTACAATCTGGTCAACGCCTTCTGGGACAAGGAAGCGAAGACGGTGGTGTTCCCGGCGGACGACGAGATCGGCAAGGGCATCACGCTGACGCAGGGCGGCAAGGTCGTCCACGAACGCCTGCTGGCGGCCTGAGGGGGAAATCCATGAACTTTCTGTCGATCCTCTCCATCTTCGTGATGGCCGTTTTCGTCGGCTATTATGTCGTGTGGAGCGTCACGCCGGCGCTGCACACGCCGCTGATGGCGGTCACCAACGCCATTTCCTCGGTGATCATCGTCGGCGCGCTGATCGCCGCGGCCGCCGATGGCAGCGAGATCTCGCGCTGGCTCGGCCTGCTCGCGGTGGTGCTGGCCAGTGTCAACATCTTCGGGGGCTTTGCCGTCACCCGGCGGATGCTCGCCATGTACAAGAAAAAAGACAAGAAGCCGGCAGTAGCCAAGTGATTTAGGCCCGGTTTCGTGCCGGCGTTTCGACAAGTAGCTGGGTCCCGGGTCAAGCCCGGGATGAGGATTTAGGGGCGGTTTGACCATGGACCATGGGTTGGCAACACCGGATTGGGCGGTTCTCGCCTATCTGATCGCGGGCGTGCTGTTCATTCTCTCGCTGCGCGGGCTGTCCAGCCCCGAATCCAGCCAGAAGGGCAACCGCAACGGCATGATCGGCATGGCGATCGCCGTCGGCACCACGCTGGTGCTGCACGGTACCGGCCTGCCGCTGATTCTCGCAGCCATCGCCATCGGCGGCGGCATCGGTTACCTGATCGCCCAGCGCATCCAGATGACGGCGATGCCCGAGCTCGTCGCCGGCTTCCACAGCCTCGTCGGCATGGCCGCGGTGCTGGTCGGCGCTGCCGCCTTCCTCAACCCGGCGGCCTTCGGCATCCTCGATACCGTCACCAACGAGATCCTGCCCGTCAGCCGCATCGAAATGGGCCTGGGCGTCGCCATCGGTGCCATCACCTTCTCCGGCTCGGTGATCGCCTTCCTGAAGCTCTCGGGCCGGATGAGCGGCAACCCCATCCTGCTGCCGGCGCGCCACATCATCAACCTCGGCACCATCGCCGCCATCCTCGGCCTCGTCGGCTATTTCGTTACCGATCAGTCGGCCTGGATCTTCTGGACGATCACGGCGCTCAGCTTCGCCATCGGTTTCCTGCTGATCATCCCGATCGGCGGCGCCGACATGCCGGTCGTCATCTCGATGCTGAACAGCTATTCGGGCTGGGCCGCCGCCGCCATGGGCTTCACCCTCGGCAATACCGCGATGATCATCACCGGCGCGCTGGTCGGCTCGTCGGGCGCGATCCTCAGCTACATCATGTGCAAGGCGATGAACCGCAGCTTCATCAGCGTCATCGCCGGCGGCTTCGGCGATGCCGGCGGCGGCCCGGCCAAGGGCGCCGCCATCCAGAAGGCCTACAAGGCCGGCAGCGCCGAGGATGCCGCCTTCATCATGAAG
>JAIXZK010000221.1 GCA_027489695.1 Sphingomonadales bacterium | reverse complement strand
GAAACCCTGGCGACGACGACGCGGCTGCTGGCGATGGTGGCCTGGGTGCTCGATCCGGCGCGGCAGGGCGAGAACGACCGGGTGCCGTTCCGGGTCGATACCGGCGGAGCGGTGCCGGCAGCGATGTCCGGGACGCCGGGGGGCGAGATCGCGACGCGGGCGCGGATCCTCGCGGCTCGTCTGGTGGCGCTCTCCGCTGCCTCGCCGGCTGGTCCGTTGACCTTGGCTCCGCCGGCGCTGTCCGCGGCTGCACCGCCGGCCGGGCCGGTAATTTCGGCAAGCTATGAGGGGGTATGGCGCGCGTGAATCCGTTTCATCTGGCGATTCCCGTTACCGATCTTGCCGCGGCGCGCGGCTTTTACGGCGGCGTGCTCGGCTGTCCCGAGGGCCGTTCCTCGGCGACATGGATCGATTTCGATTTCTTTGGTCACCAGCTGGTGGTGCATCTGGCGCCCGCCGCCGCCATCACGCGCAATCCGGTGGATGGCGATGCCGTGCCGGTGCCGCATTTCGGGCTGGTGCTGGACTGGGCGGGCTGGGAAGCGCTGGGCGCGCGGATCGCGGCGGCCGGCATCGCCTTCGAATTGCCGCCGCATGTCCGCTTCGCCGGCCGTCCCGGCGAGCAGGGCACGTTCTTCCTGTTCGATCCCGCTGGCAACGCGCTGGAGTTCAAGGCCATGCGCCATCCCGGCAATCTGTTTGCCCGGCAGCCGGACGTGGCGGCTACAGGCTCCTGATCAGCATTCGCACCACGGCGATCCACGGTGCATCGGCAACCACCTGGCGCGAACCCGGCGATAGCGGCAGGATCTGGACGCGGCCGGCCTCGGTCGCCACCAGCCGGCCGAAGCTGAAGCGGCCGACGGCGCGCGGCACCAATATGTCGCGATTGATGGCGCGGCCGAAATCGGCGGGCGCCAGCGGTTCCGCCCAGAGCTGATCGCCGGCGCGATAGTCGCTCTGCGCCGCCTCGACGAGGATGCCGATCATGTCGGCGGCCGGCACCGGCGGGGTCAGCCGCACCGGGCGGCGCGGTGCCACCGGCCCCTCGCTGCCCAGGATGGCGCTGACCGGCACGTCGAGCCGGTCGGGCAGGGTGACGAGATCGGACGCCGGCACGGCGAGCGCCGCGGCAATGCGGTTCAGCCAGCCCACCGAAACGGTGCGGGTGCCGGTTTCGAGGCGCCCGATGGTCTGCGCCGTGGTCGGCGGCAGACAGCGCGCCGCGACGTCATGAAGGGTCAACCCCTTGGCCTTGCGGACCTCGCGGATGCGGGTAAGCATCGCATGTCTCCCCAATGAACCTTATCGGTTCTTCTCTGTCCTACATCCCAACGAACATGGCAAGAGGCAGCCCGAATCATCATTGGGAGTTCTAACCATGAAGGCTCAAAGATCGCGCCGGACGGCGGCTGCCGCGGCGCCAGGCGCCAGCGGTGCCGGCGATATCGAACCGCTGGCTGCCAACCGCCTGCTGGCGCGGCGGCGGCTCAGCCCGGCCGATGCCGTCGATCGCCGCGATGTCATCGTCAATCTCGCCGAATCGCCGCTGGCCTGGCTGGTGCGGCGCGGCATGGTCAGCGCCGTGCAGTTCGCTGCCGGCGAGCGACTTCGCCAGGATTTCTTGATGGCCGGGCGCGGCCCCAGCGTCACCATGCGCTGGGATGCGGTGCCGGGGCGCGGCCATGGCGGTGGCGGCGACCCGACGACCGCGCAGATCGGCGCGCGCCAGCGTTTCGACGGCGCGGTCGCCGCCGCCGGGCCGGGCCTCGCCGATGTGCTGTGGCGGGTGGTCTGTGTCGGGGAAGGGCTGGAAACCGCCGAACGCGCGCTCGGCTGGCCGGCGCGCGCCGGGAAACTGGTGCTGACGCTGGCACTCGATCGCCTTGCCGCGCATTATGGGCTGCGATCCGTCGAAACCGATGTGGAGTGAAGCCAATGCGTGTTGCCGTCCTGCCCCTGCTGCCGTCCCTGCTGCTGCTCGCCGCGCTGCCGGCCTGCGGCCCCCGGGCTGAATCGATGGGCCGCACCCGCGGCGCGCCGCCGTCGCTCAGCCTGACCAGCGATCTGGTCAACGCCAGCGGCGAAGTGCTCGGCCGCGCGGTGATCACCCAGGAAGCGACCGGCGTGAAGGTCATCGCCGACATCACCGGCCTGCCGGCGGGTGACTATGCCATGCACCTGCACGCCGTCGGCAAGTGCGAGGGGCCGGGCTTCACCAGCGCCGGTCCGCATTTCAACCCGGCGCAGAAGCAGCATGGCCATCTCAACCCGATGGGCGAACATGCCGGCGACCTGCCCAATGTCACCGTCGGCAGCGACCGCCGTGGCCGGCTGGAGGCGGAACGCCCGGGGCTGACGCTGAAGGGTGGCGCGACGCCGCTGCTCGATGCCGATGGCGCGGCGCTGGTGCTGCACGCCGCGGCCGACGATTATCGCAGCGATCCGGCCGGCAATGCCGGCGCGCGGGTGGCATGCGCGGTGCTGGTGGGAACGCCGGGCTGAGCGGTTGCGCTGGTGGTGGGCAGGTCCGGTGCGGCGGCGCTGCCGCTGGTTCCGCTGGGGCGACCGACGGGGATTGAACCCGCAACCTCCGGTACCACAAACCGGCGCTCTAACCAATTGAGCTACGGTCGCCACAGGGATTCGGGCGCCATGGGCACCGCGAAGGCGGGCACATAAAGGAGGTGGCGCCGGGGTGCAAGCGCGCTGCGCGGGCGTCCGGCCGGCACGGATCGGACCGGCCGGCGCTGCCGCCGCGGCAGTTCGGGCTTTCCTCTCCCGGCGTGTTCATTTATTGCGCGAATCCGCACATTTCGAAAAGTCGCTCCCGAGGCCCCATGTTCTTCGACCTGCCCAATTTCGACGCCCATGAGGCGGTCCATTTCGTCAATGATCGCGTGAGCGGGCTGCGGGCGATCATCGCCATGCATTCGACGCACCTTGGCCCGGCGGCCGGCGGCTGCCGCTGGTGGACCTATGCCGATGATGGTGCCGCGCTGACCGACGCGCTGCGCCTGTCGCGCGGCATGAGCTACAAGAACGCCATGGCCGGGCTGCCCCTGGGGGGCGGCAAGGCGGTGCTGCTCAAGGACGGCCCGCGCGGCGACGCGACCTTGGAAGCCTTTGGCGATGCGATCGAATCGCTCGGCGGCCGCTATGTCACCGCCGAGGATGTCGGCATGACCGACCATGACATGACGGTGATCGCGCGGCGCACGCGTCATGTCTCGGGCCTGCCGGTCAGCGGCGGCGCCGCCGGCGGCAACCCCGGCCCGTCGACGGCGGAAGGCGTCTTCCTCGGCATCCGCGCCGCCGTCGCGCACAAGCTCGGCCGCCATGATCTTGGCAATGTCCATGTCGCCCTCCAGGGCCTCGGCTCGGTCGGCGGCGCGCTCGCCGAAAAGCTGGCGGTGGCCGGCGCGCGGCTGACGCTCGCCGACATCGATGCCGACAAGGCGCGGGCCTATGCGGCGCGGCTGGGCGGCACTGCGGTTGCCAACAGCGAGATCATGACGACCGCCGCCGATGTGTTCAGCCCCAATGCTCTGGGCGCCGGGCTGACCGAGGCCAGCATCGCCGCGCTCGACGTGGCGATTGTCGCCGGCGCTGCCAACAACCAGCTGGCGACCGCGGAAGACGGCGCCCGGCTGGCGGCGCGCGGCATCCTCTACGCCCCCGATTATGTCATCAACGCCGGCGGCATCATCAACGTCGCCGCCGAATATCTTGGGGAAGGCGATGCCGCGGCAGTGGCGCAGGCAATCGCGCGCATCGAAGGCCGGCTGGCGGACATCTTCGCCGAAGCCGAGCGCAGCGGCGTGCCGACCGACGCGGTTGCCGATGCGATGGCGCGGCGGTTGATCGGGCGGTAACGCAACAAGCGAGGCCTCCGACGGCTTGAAGCCTTTCCTCCCCCTCAAGGGGGAGGGGATTTCTTCAATAATCCCGCTTCCAGCGCAGATTGACGCTCTGGCCACCCAGCGTCGCGATTTCGGACAGGATCGACAGCGACCGGGTCAGCGACACCTCGATGTTGGTGGCGGTATAGCCCGAGGCATCGGTCGCCAGTTCGACATAGACGCTGCGGCCGATGTACTGGCCCGCCGCCACCGCGGTCTTGCGGCCCTTGGTGGTATCGGCGGGCAGGATGCGCAGCCGGTCGATGCCGAGGCCCTTGCGGACGAGGTTGATCGGGTTGAGGCCCCCGCCGCCGCCGCGCAGGCTGGCCAGAGCGGCGGCGAGCTGCACCGCTTCCGGCGCCGAAAGATCGGTGACCGAGGAGCCGAACAGCACCCGGCTGAGCACTTCGTCCTCGGGCAGCGTCGGCACCGACGAAAAGGCGATCTGTGGCCGCTGCGCCGTGCCATCGATGTCGAGCTGCGCCGTGAAGCCGTTCTGCGTCGTCGTCGCGACGACATCGATGGTGGGATCGGGCGGATAGCCGCCGGCGAAGCGCAGATCGCCCTTGGTCAGGGTGAAGCGCTTGCCGGCGAAGTCGTAATCGCCGCGCACCAGTTCGACGCGGCCGAAGATTTCCGGCGTTGTCAGGCCGCCGCGGACGCGGACCGCCGCCTGCCATTCCGATTCGAGCCCCATGCCGGCGACGAACAGCCGGCGGTCGCCGCGGACATCGAGGTTGAGCAGCCATCGCGTCGGCGGGGCATAGCGGTTGACGCGGCGGCCGAGCACGCGAGTGTTGATCTCGCGCACCGCCAGCACCGGCACTTCGGCGGCGGCGGTGCGGCCGAGCCGGTAACGCGCCTGGTCGATGACCAGCTTGCCCGAAACGACGCCGCCATAAGCGTCGGTGGCGATGCGGACGTTGCCGGTGGCGGTGCCGGTGACGTCGTCGCGTTTCAGCAGCTGGGCGTTTTTCAGGGCGAGGCGGACGTCGATCGGGAAGGCGCGCTCCGCCGACAGGTCTATGCCGCCGCTGCCGGTGACGCTGCCGGTGCTGCCGACACGGCCGGCGAAGCGGGTCAGCTCGAGCCGGGCGCCGGTGAAGCGGCCATCGACGGCGACCTGGTCGATGACGGCGCCGAGCACGGTCAGTTCGGCGCGGGCGCCGCGCGCCGCCAGCGTGCCGGTAAGGCGCGGATCGCCGACTTCGCCGCCCAGATCGGCGGCGATGGCCAGCGGCCCGCGCACGTCGAGCGCTTCCAGCCCGGACAGGCCCCAGAGCGCCTGCGCCGGCCCGGCATAACGGACCTGGCCGGTGAGCGGGGCGGCGAACAGCCGCTCGACAAAGGGCGCGGCGCCGGCCGGGATCGGGCCGATGCGGGCCTGGGCGCGGCCTTCGACCTTGCCGCCGCGGATGATGACGGCGCGGGCGACGATGCCGCCGCGACCGAGGACGGCGTTGAGGCCGAGGTCGATCGGCAGCGACGAACTGGCGATGCCGGAGCGTGCCAGGCTGTTGAGGCGCAGCGCGGCGCTGCCGCCGGGCACGCCATCATGCGGCAAGGCGATGTCGATGGTGCCGGAGACCCGCCCGCTGAAATCGAGCGTCGGCGCGACGATGCCGAGCAGCGACAGCGACAGGCGATCGAGCTTGGCGCGCAGCGCGGTATCGGTGCCGAAATGCCCCGACAGCTCGGCGCTGCCGTCGCTGCTGTTCAGGCTGAATGGCGCCAGTGCCCAACCGCGCGCATCGCGGCTGAGCACCGCCGGCCCGGACACGGTGATGCGGCGGCCGTCGAGCTCGCCGCTGGCGGTGATGGCAATGCGGTCGGGCGCGATCTCGGCTTCGGCGCTGAGCTGGAAGCCGACCCCGCTGGTGCCCGACAGGCTGGCGCGGACCGTGCCACGGCCGCCGGTGAAGGCAATGCTGCCTTCGGCCTGGTCGATGCGGCCCTCGCCACGCTCGACATCGCGCAGGGTGAAGCTGCCGCTGGCATTGGTGCCGCCGGCGGGCAGCAGCAGTGTCAGGCGCAAGCTGCCGGCGGCGATGTTGACCGGCGTCGCCAGCGCCAGCAGCGCGTCCTCGGCGTCGGCGCGGATCTCGGCGCGCTGCACGTCGCCGGCCGCCGACAGTTGCGCGGTGCCGGCGAGGCCGCGGCCGTTGAAGCGCAGGGTGCCGGCGAAGGGACCCGCGTCGGTCTGGGTGAGGGTTCCGGTGGCATCGACGCCGGCGACATTGGCATTGGCGATATCGAAGGCCAGCGCCTCGCTGGCGTCGATGCGGCCGCGCGCGGCGATCGGGCCATAGCTGGAACTGCCGGCGAGGGTGAAATCCCAGCCGTCGCCGGCCGGGCTCAACCGGCCGCGGACATCGGCGAGGCCGAGGCTGAGGCCGGGGCTGGCGAGCGCGACATCGATGGCGAGCGCGCCCGGCGGCCCGGCGACGCTGAGCTCGACAGGGCCGAACTCGCGCGAGACGCCGCTGCCCTGCACGGCGAGCCGGCCATCGGCGGCGCGGCGGCCGCTGGCGGCGAAGTCGAGGCCCGGCGACGCCAGCCGGCCGTTGCTGACGGTGATGCTGAAGTCCGGCGTCACCACGAGCTCGCCGGTGATGACGGGCCGTGCGCCGGCGTCGGCGTCAGCCGGCCCGCCGGCCATCAGGCGCGCGACGCTGCCATTGTCGATGCGGCTGAGGGTGATGCGTACCGGCCCGCGGGCGCTGACGCCGGCGCGGGTCGAGGCGACGACCAGCCGTGCGCCGATATCGCCGACGCCGACGCCGGGGACGGCATAGCCGGGCAGGGTCGCCGCGACGCCGACGCTGACGTCGCCATTGCCGGCGATGCGGGCGTTGGCGGTGCCGGACAGGCGATCGGTGCGGAAGCGCATGGCGTCGCCGTTGAGGATACCGCCGACAATTCGCACCCCGCCGTCGATCCGCACGCCGGTAAGCAAGGGATCGACATCGCTGCCCAGGCCGGTGATGCGGGCGGCCCGGAGACTGACCGGAGTCGGGGCGACGCTGCCCGGTGACAGGATGCCGGCGGCGGCAATGCTGGTGGCGCGGCTCGCCCCCCAGCCGAGGCTGGCGGCACCGAACCGCCAGTCGACCAGCGGCCGGGCGAAGCGGCCACCGATGCTCGCGGTCAGCCGGGCGTCGCTGGCGCTGAACTTGGGATAAAGGGCTTGCGGTCGCAGCAGCCGCGCCGTCACCGCCAGCCCGTTGAAGGTTTCCGAGCCGAAATCGACGTTGCCGCGCATCGTTGCCGCCAGTGCCGAGCTGGTGGCGGCGAGCATCACCGCGGCGTGCCGGTCGGCGATCCTGGCGCTGCCGTCGATCCGCAGCGTCGGGCCGAGCAGGCGCGCCGCGGCGCCGCTGAGCAGCGGCGCCGGGCGGATATCGCCGCGCACCGCGAACTGCCCTTCGCGCGCCGTCACCGCGAGATCGGTGAAGGCGGCGGCGTCGAGCCGGGCCAGCAGCCGCCCGCGCCACACCGTCCAGCTGCCGTCGCCGGCCAGCCGCAGGTCGACCGCCTTGTTGATGCCGAGCAGCGCCGCGATCGCGCCGTCCTTCGGGCCGCTGATCGTCGCGTCGATGTCGAACCTGTCGCGATCGGGCTCGCTGTCGATGGTCAGCCGCACTGTGTCGCTGCGGCCGGGCGCGGCGATGGTCAGCGCGGTCAGATCGACGAGCGCCCGCCCGGCGCGGATGTCGGCGCGGCCGGCCAGCGCCAGCAGCCGGCGCTGCCCCGGCTGTCCCGGCTGCGCCGTCACGGCGGGTTCGAGCACCAGCCGGTCGACGGACAGCCGGCCGATGGCGATGTCGATATCGGGCAGGATGCGATCATCGGCGCTGGGGCGCAGCGCCGGGCGGCGCAGCAGGCGCAGTTCGGCGATGCGCGCCGTCTTGATGGTCAGGGTGTTGGACAAGAGGTCGAGCGGCCGCCAGTCGAGCGCCAGCCGCGGCGACACGGCAAAGACGCCCTGCGGATCGCCGAGCGCCAGATCATGGATCACCGCCTGGCCGAAGATCGAGCCGTCGATGCGCCCGGCGCGCACTGTCAGCCCCGATTGCGGGGCATAGAGCGGCAGCTGGCGGATGATGAACGCCCGGCCGGCGTCGGTATCGAGCCAACGGACGCCGCCATAGCCCAGCGCCGCCAGCAGCAGCACCAGCAGCACGAGCCCCGACAGCACGCGGGCGATGCCGTGGCTGCGGCGGCGGCGCGGCGGAGCGGGCGGCGGCTGCGACGGCAGGTCCGAAGCGGGGGCGGCGGCGTCGGCCATCAGAAGGCCTGGCCGATCGAGACGTAGAATTGCACGCGCGGGTCGCCGGCGCGCGGGTTGATCGGCGTCGCCACATCGACGCGCACCGGCCCGAAGCTGGTGAACAGGCGCACGCCGATGCCGGCGCCGACGCTCAGCCGGTCGAAGCTCGGCAGGGTCGATTGATAGACCTGGCCGGCATCGATGAAGCCGACCAGCCCCAGGTCGCTGCCAAAGGCGCGGAAGCGGTAGCGCAGTTCGGCCGAAGCTTCGGTCAGGCTGTTGCCGCCGGTCGGCGCATTGTCGGCGTCGCGCGGGCCAACCTGCTGGAAGCTGTAGCCGCGCACCGAGCCGCCGCCGCCGGCGTAGAAGCGCCGGTCGGGGGCGATGCGGCCACGGGCGGCGCCGGCGATGGTGCCGAAATGCAGCCGGACCGCCGCCACCAAGCTGGAGGCGAGCGGCTGGTAATAGCTCCCCTCCAGCTGCGTCTTCACATAACCAAGGCTGGTGCCGCTGCGCAGCGAGAGTTCCGGGCTGACGCGCGCGGTCAACCGGAAGCCGCGAGCCGGGTTGAGCAGGTCGTCGGAACGGTCCCAGGTGACGGACGAGGGCAGGGCGAGGATGTAATAGGTGCTCGCCGGATCGTCGGGCGCCGACCGGTCGCGCTGGCGGGTGATCACCGCCTCGGCACCGATCGAATAGGTCCAGGGCTTTTGCCAGATGATGTTCGATTCACGCCGCAGCGCGGCGCCCAGGGTCGCGGTCGTCGCCGAATAGGCCGTCTGCTGTTCGGCGGAAAAGCCGAGCCGGAAGGCGAGGGTCTGGTCGCGGCGGCGGAAATTGCGCTTGTCGAGCTCGAACGACAGCGCCTGTTCGCGCTGCGCGCCGACGCCGCGAATGGTGAGGCCGCCCTCGGGCTTCAGGAAGTTGCGGTTGCTCCAGCTCGCCTCGGCGCGGATGCCCTGGACGGTCTGGTAACCAAGGCTGGCAGCGATGGTGCGTACCGGCGCGCGTTCGGTGGTGGCGAGCAGGTCGATGGTCTGGGTGCCATCGGGATTGACGGCGCCGGCCACCGGCTTGACGTCGACGCTGCCGAACAGCCCGGTCTGGATCAGCGCGCGGCGGAAATCGTCACGGCCGGCCTCGGTATAGCTGTCGCCGGCCCGGAAGCGCGGCAGTTCGGCGAGGTGGCGATCGCCATAGCCCTGGGTTTCGCCGGTGATGCGCACATCGCCGAAACGGCCGCGCCGGCCGAGATCGACGCGGGCATCGAGCGCCGCGGTGCGCGTCGCATGATCGACCACGATGTCGCGCGCGCCAAGCACGGCAAAGGCATAGCCGCGTTCGGCGAGCGCGATCTGCAGCTGGCCCTCGGCGATGCTGACCTTGCCGGCATCGACCGGGTCGCCGGGCTTGACGCCGAGCAGCGGCAGCACGACCGGCGCCGGATCGGCCCCGACGGCATTTTCCGGCAGCGTCACCGTGATGGCGGAGAAGGTGTAGAGCGGGCCGGGGTCGATGGTGAAGGCGACGGCAACCGGCGCGTCGGCGCGGGTCGGCTGGGTGACGACCGCTTCGATGCGGCCGCCATAATGGCCGACCGAGCGCAGCAGCTGGTCGAGCAGATCGCGATCCTCGGCGATGCGCCGATCGATCTGGGCCAGGTTGGCGGGTTCGCCGCGCCGCGCCCACAGGGTCGACAATTGCCTGAACTGGCCTTCGAGGCGCAGCGTTTCCAGGCCCTTGGTGGTGACGGTGTAGCGGACATCGCTGGCGACGGCGGTGGCGGCCTCCCCCTCGGTGGTGGTCTCGACACTGGGCCAGGCAACGGTTTCGTCGCCCGGCAGCGCCGGAAAGGCTTCGGCGCCAAGGTCGGGCAATGGCAGCGGATCGGCGTCGATCGCGGTTGTGCCGGGCGAGGCCGGCGATGCGGCGGGCGGCGGTGCGGCTGGCGGCGATGCCGATGCCGTTTGGGCCAGCGCCGGGCCCGCTGTTGCCAGCATTGCAGCCGCCAGCAGCGGCACCGGCTTTGGCAGAGGCTTTCGACTCGAACGCACGCCCCTGCTCTAACCGAGCCGCCGGCAGTGGCAAGGCGCCAGCATCAGGCTCCGCCCGGCAACATTTCGGCTGATCGCAGCGGCCGCGCCGGCGCTGCGACGGCGCCGCGCTTTGCCGTTGGCGCCATGGCGTGGCAAGGGACCCGCATGAACGACCCGATGCCCGCCGATCCCGACCGCCGCGATGCGGAGTCCCGTCCTGCCGACGCGCGGACGGAACCGCGCGGCCAGGGCTGCCTGGTGGCGGCGGGCATGATGATCGGCCCGGTGGTGGGGTGGTTCTTCGGGCAAGTGGCGCTCGGGCTGGTGGCCGGTCTCGTGCTGGGCGCTGCCGCGGCGGTGGCGATGACATTGCGCGACAACAGGCGGAGCAGCGGACGAACCGGCGGGGAGTGACGGGCCGGAATTGGCGGGCGGAGGTCAGGCAACGGCGATCATCGGCCGTGGCGCCTGACCGGCACCACGGATCGCCAATCTAACGCCGGCAGCGCGATCGGGTTCAACGACCCGGCGGATTTTCAGTTGATGCGTCGGCCCACCCAGACCACGCGGCCGATGACGGCGACGCTGGCAGGGTCACAATCGTCCCAGCTCGGATAGGCATCATTGTCGCTGCGGATGGTCAGCCGTCGTGTTGCCGGATTGACTGACAGGCGCTTGACCAGCAGCGCGTCGTCGGTGCGCAGGACGTAAATTCCGTCGCGCAGGCGCTCGCGATCGTCGGTATCGACGAGGATATGGTCGCCATCGGCCAGCGTCGGCAGCATCGAATCGCCTTCGACATGGATCACCGACAGGGCTTCGGCGCGCCCGCTGGCGATGCCGCGAATGAAGCTGGACTGGAAGGCGATGGCGGCCAGCGGTGTTTCGCTGCCGGCTTCGACACCGGGCCCGGCCGATGCGCCGACGGCGAGTTCCGGGATCAGCACATAATCCTCGCTGTGCTGGACGAGGCCGGGACGTGACAGCACGGCGCGGGAATCGACATCGTCGGGGCCGCCGAGCAGGCGTTCGGCGATACCGAAATGCTGGGCGAGCAGGCGCCGGTCGCTTTCGGACAGGCGGCGCGGCACGCCGCGTTTGACGAACTGCTGGATATAGGTCGGATTGCGGCCGAGAAGTCGCGACAGCGAGGCATAGTCCCCCCCTCGCGACGCAATCAGCTCATCCAGCCGTTTGCGTACGACGCTTGAATCCATCACGCGCGGAACCTCCTCTCCCGGTCCGCTCGCTGGCGACCTTATCATAGTTTTTTGCCTAGACTAGTAGGATTTCCTAGGGAAGAAATCGTCAAAGCGGTCGAATCGGAGCGTGGCCGCGTGTGTGGGGGAGAGGTGAAAATGACGTTGCTGGCAAAAGTCGAACGGCATCTGCGGCACTCGGCGCAATCACCGTCGCGTTTCGGGCGCGATGTCATCGGCGACCCGCGTTTCGTTTTTGATCTGCGGCGCGGGCGCGAACCGCGCGCCGCCACGGCGGCGCGGGTTTTGGCTGCGATTGCCGGCGGCAGCCCCGCGACAAGCAGCAAGTCCCTGTTGTACCGAGAAACATCCGGAACGGTGGCAGAGATCGACGGCAGCGGCGATCCGGCGGGTTCGCGGCCCGCAGTCGCTATCGACAGCAGCGAGGCCGAAAGTGCGCGACGCCGGGGGCCGCCGCCCGCCGGCAGCCGCGGCCGGGTGGAGCCGCGCTGATGCGCCCCGCCAGTGACCGGATCGCCATGCGCCTGGTGCAAGCCGTGGCCGACACCGCCGGGGTGGGTTTGAATGGGGAAAAACCGATCCTGATTGTCGAAGAACTGGCCGCGCAGGAATGGGCCAGCGCCACCTTCGTTGGCGCGCTGCATCGATTGGATCTTCGGCTCGAAGGCCCTGCTGCCGCCCTTGCTGCCGCCACCGAAAGGCTGCAACATGGGCTGGCGACGCGGGACATACCGCTGCCAGGACATTTCGTGGCCGAGATCGCCCTGACCCTTGGCCATCCCCCCCATGAAGATGACTGTGATATTGCGATTTCGTTAATAGTCAATGCCCTTGTGCTGCAGGACTGAGGCGGGCCCGCTGCCGGCGGCGTGACTGCGACAGTTTGAGCGACGCTCAAAAACTCCTTGCGTCACGATCACCCCTGCGTAAAGCTGAGTGCCAATCAAATTGGCGGCGAGGCGCGCATGAACTGGTTCCCGATGCCGGCCCGGCACCGGCATTGGCCGCTGCTTCCGGCCCTGCTGCTGATCGGCTGCTCGGCCGAGCCGGCGGCACCGCCGCCGGTCGTCGATGAAGCACCGCAGGTCGTATCGGTCACGGCGGTCGGTATGGCGGGCGACGGTGGCAGCCTGGTCGTTCCCGGCACGGTGCGCCTGAAGCGCGAGACGCAGCTCGGCTTCAACAGCGCCGGCCGCATCGCCGCCATCCTGGTTCGCGAGGGCGACCGCGTCGCCCGTGGCCAGTTGCTGGCCCGGCTCGATCCGACCAGCCTGTCCGCCGCCGTTGCTTCCGCCCGCGCCGAGGCAATCCGCGCCGACGCCGATTACAAGCGCCTGCTGGCCCTGTTCGACAAGGGCTGGGTCACGGCTCCCCGTGTCGAGCAGGCCCGCGCCACTGCCGCCGCTGCCCATGCTCGCGTCGATCAGACCGGCTTTGACGCCGGGCTCGCCGTCGTTCGGGCACCGGCCGCCGGCATCGTGCTGCGCCGCCCGGCCGAGCCCGGCCAGATGATGGCGCCGGGCCAGACGGTGTTGACCGTCGGCGACCTCGCTTCGGGCTATGTCCTCCAACTGCCGCTGGCCGATGCCGATCTGGCGCGGCTGCTGCCCGGCCAGCGTGCCGCGGTCAGCCTGGCGGCGCTCGGCCCCGCCATGATCGCGGCGCCGGTCTCGGAAGTCGGCGCTCGCGGTGACGATGGTACCGGCACCTTCCGCGTCGAGCTGGCGCTACCCGCGATTCCCGGGCTGCGATCGGGCATGATCGGCAGCGCCCGGCTGCAATTGCGGCCGGCCGGTGACGCCGCGCTGGCGGTGCCGGCGACCGCCATTTTCCAGGCCCGCGCCGATGAAGGCTTTGTCTATGTGCTCGATGGCGCGACGGGACGCGTGCGGCGGCGGCTGGTGTCGCTGGGGCGGGTCGATGATCGCCAGGTCACCATCACCGCCGGGCTGAAGGCCGGCGAGCGGGTCGTCGTTTCCGGCCCTGATCGACTGCGCGACGGCGTGCGCGTCGCCATCGCCCGCGGCTGACGGCGGATGGGCATCATCGATTTCGCGGTAAAGCGCTGGCAGATCACGCTGGTCGTGTTCGCTCTGCTCGCCGCCGTCGGCGTTTCGGCGTTCCTCACCATCCCGCGCTCGGTCGATCCGCATTTTCCGTCGCCGTTCATCAATGTCGTCGCCATCGTGCCGGGTGCCGAGCCGGGCGACATGGAAACCACCGTCGCCAAGCCGATCGAGGACGTCATCCAGGGTGTCGACGGCATCGTTCGCGTCCAGTCGCGATCGACCGATTCGACGGCCGTCATCACCGCCGAATTCGGCTGGGATGGCGATCCCGAGCAGAATTACAATGATGTCGTGCGCGAGGTGAATGCCATCCGCTCGCAGCTGCCGTCGTCGCTGCAACGGCTGGAATTCAACAAGACCCGCACTACCGAGGCCGCGGTCGTCCAGTTCGCGCTGGTCAGCGAGACGGCGTCGTACCGGCGCCTCGAAAAATACGCCAAGGACCTGCGCGAGCGCATCAACCGCGTGTCGGGCGTGCGCGGCAGCAAGGCCTGGGCGGTGCCGACGCCGGAAGTGCGCGTTGCCATCGATGCCGGCCGCATGGCGCAGCTCGGCCTGCCGGTGACGGCGGTGACCGACGCGCTGCGCAACGGCTCGGCCGATCTGCCGCCCGGTGCCGTGCACAGCGGCGACCAGCGGCTGAACGTCCAGGCCGGCGGCGCCTTCAAGACGATCGACGAGGTGATGGACGTGCCGCTGCGCGCCCGCGATGGCCGGTTGCTGCGGGTGAAGGACGTTGCCGCCGTCAGCTGGGGTTATGAGGAGCAGCCGCACGCGGCGCGCTTCAACGGCAAGCGCGCGGTGTGGGTGACGTTCAACCAGAAGGACGGGCTGAACGTTCTCGACATCCGCAATGGCGTCATCAAGGCCGCCGATGCCTTCCGGCCGCTGCTGCCGCCCGACATCCGCCTCGAAGTCGGCTTCGACCAGTCGCAGGACATTTCGCGCCGTCTTGATCAGCTCGGCCGCGACTTCGCCATCGCGCTGGCGCTGGTGCTGGTGACGCTGCTGCCGCTAGGCTGGCGGGCGTCGCTGGTGGTGATGGTGTCGGTGCCATTGAGCCTGGCCATCGGCTGCGCCGTGCTGGCGACGCTCGGTTACACGCTCAACCAGCTGGCGATTTCGGGCTTCATCATCGCGCTGGGCCTGCTCGTCGACGATTCGATCGTCGTTACCGAGAATATCGCCCGCCACCTGCGCGAGGGCGCCGAGCGCACCGCCGCCGCGCTGTCCGGCACGCGCGAGATCGCCGTTGCCGTCATCGGCTGCACCTTCGTGCTGCTGTTCGCCTTCCTGCCGCTGGCCTTCCTGCCCGAAGGCGCCGGCAAGTTCACCCGGTCGCTGCCCATCGCCGTGCTCGGCACGGTGGCGGCGTCATTGCTGGTGTCGCTGACCATCGTGCCTTTCCTCGCCAGCCGCATCCTGCCGCGCAACGAGCCCGAGCATGGCAACCGCTTCCTGCAATTCATCCAGGGCGGTATCCACCGGCTGTACGCGCCGACGCTGCACTGGAGCCTGACGCACCCGTGGAAGGCGATGGGTGCCGCCACGCTGCTCATCGCTTCCGGCCTCGGCCTGGTGCCGTTCATCGGCTCGTCGCTGTTTCCGCCGGCCGACACGCCCTATTTCCTGGTGACGGT
>JAIXZK010000244.1 GCA_027489695.1 Sphingomonadales bacterium | reverse complement strand
GGCGAAATCGTCCATGCCCTTGGCACCGCCGGACAGGCGCCGCAGTTCGGCATCGACTTCCAGCCAGATCAGCATGCCTTCATTGTAATAATCCTCGCTGCGCTGCTGGCTGACCCAGCCTTTCGGCGCGCGCGGCGTGATCACCGGATCGTTGGTGGTATCGACCAGCGGCCGCCATTGCCGGCCGGGGCGATTGTCCTGCGTCGCGGCGATCATCGCCAACTGGTCGAGCGTGTCCTGCTTGGTGACCATGCCGGAGCGCGCCTGCAGCACGAAGCCCCAGAACTGGTCCTGGCCTTCATAGACCCAGAGCAGCGAATTGCGCATCGGCGTGCGGTAATCGGGCGTGAACAGATCGGCACCGCGGCGATATTTGCCGCACCAGCTGTGCGCGAATTCATGCGGCAGCAGGTTGCGGCGGCCGGGGCCCTTGGAGGTGGTGGTGTCCCATTCGGTGAAATAGGGCGTCGGCACGCCATTTTCGCTGCTGCGATGATGTTCGAGGCCGATGCCGCCGAGATTTTCCGAAAGCGACAGCAGCAGGTCGTAGTGATCGAAATGCCGGGCGCCGAAGGTCTTCAGTGCCTGGCTGACGAGCCGCTTGTGGGCATCGATCTGCGCCGGGGTGGCGGCGAGGAAGCGCGGATCATCGGCGGCGACATTCAGCGTGACGTTCGATCCCAGGTCCCAGCGCTTCATGTAGCGGCCGGCGAGGAAGGGCGAATCGACCAGGGTTTCGTAGTCCGTGGTCTCGTAGGTCACGGTATCGCCCGCCGTCTTCTTCGCTCGCAGCGCGCCCGCCGCCTGCCAGCCCGACGGCCAGGTGACCGTCATGGTGACCGGGATGCGCCGGGTGAACCAGCCGGCCGGATAGAGCGAGACGCTGTTCGGTTGCAGGCTCAGCATGTCGGCGGTGGCGACGGTACGGCCCTGGCCGGCGAAGGTCGCCGAGAGAAAGGCGAAGCGCACGTCGAGCGCGGCGACGCCGGCCGGCACGGTGACATGGAAGGCGTGCATGTCGACGGGATCGCGCGTCCAGGCCAGTTCGGTGTCGCCGGCCATGATGTGGAGATCGGCGAGCTTTTCGACTTCGCCGCGCGGCGCGTGATTGCCCGGCAGCCATTTCGGGAACAGCAGCGTCATCTTGCCGGCCGCTGGCACCGGGATGGTCTGTTCGACGCGCCAGATGCCGCGGGTGACGTCGGTGGCATCGACCTTCACCGCCATGGTGCCGGGAAAGGCGATGTCGCGCGCCGCCGGAATGGTGGTTTCGATCGGCAGCGGCTGCGGCTGGCTGCGGATGGTGGCGGCGGCGGGCGCGATGGCGGCGGAAAGCGCGGCGGCAGCGATGCCGGCCAGCAACAGGCTGTGCTTCATGGGTCTCCCTCGGTTACGCAATGACTGTCACGCAGTTCAGGCCCTGTCCAGCGGGGGAGATGACAAAGGCCGGGCCGGCTTCTAGAGGCGGGGGCAAGATGAGCAGCAAGCCCAAAGCCCCGCAGCGTCCCCGCGGAACCCAGGACATTTTCGGCGAAGCGGTGGCGCGCTTCGATCATGTCGTCGCGACCTTCGATCGGCTGCGCCGGCTCTATGGCTTCGGCCGCGCCGAAGTGCCGGTGTTCGAGGCGACGTCGGTGTTCGCCCGCTCGCTCGGCGAGACCACCGATGTGGTTTCGAAGGAAATGTACAGCTTCGAGGATCGCGGTGGCGATTCGATCACCCTGCGGCCGGAATTCACCGCCGGTATCTGCCGTGCCTATATCGAAAATGGCTGGCAGCAGCATGCGCCGCTGAAACTGGCGCTGTGGGGGCCGCTGTTCCGCTATGAGCGCCCGCAGAAGGGGCGGTTTCGCCAGTTCCACCAGCTCGACGCCGAGATTCTCGGTGCTGCCGAACCGGCGGCCGATGTCGAGGTGATCGCGCTGGCGACGCATCTGCTCGATGAACTGGGCATTGCCGGCAATGTGACGCTGAACCTCAACACCATGGGCGATCCGGCGACGCGGGCGGCGTGGAGCGCGGCGACCGCAGCGCATTTCGCAGCGCACGCCGATGCCCTGAGCGAGGACAGCCGCCGCCGCCTGGCGCAGAACCCGTTGCGCATCCTCGACAGCAAGGACGCCGGCGACCAGGCGCTGGTGGCGGATGCACCGCGCATCGACGATTTCCTGACCGTCGAAGCCGGCGCCTTTTTCGAATCGCTGCAGAAGGGCCTGCAGGCCAGCGGTATCGAATGGCTGCGGGCGCCGCGACTGGTGCGCGGGCTCGACTACTATCGCCACAGCGTGTTCGAATTCATCACCGATGCGCTCGGCGCGCAGGGCACGGTGATCGGCGGCGGCCGCTACGACGGCCTGATCGGCAGCATGGGCGGGCCGGAGACGCCGGCCGTTGGCTGGGCCGGCGGGATCGAACGGCTGGCGATGCTGACGGCAGAGCCGGCCGCTGTGCCGGTTGTCGCGATTGTCGCCAATGCACCGGAGAATGAGGCGGTGGCGGGGGAATTGCTCGGCAAGCTGCGTCGCGCCGGGGTCGCGGTCGAAATGGCATTCCGCGGCAATGCCAAGCGCCAGGTCGAACTGGCGAAAAAGCGCGAGGCGGCAGCGATCCTCTATGTGCGGACCCCGTCACCGGATACGCCAGAGTTCCACCTTCAGCCTCTGGCACCGGGTTTCGACGATGCCGGTCTCCGCGGTGCCGTTTTCACCGTGCTCGGCCGTGGCGGCTTCACCGGCGAGGCGGTGCGATGAGCGGTGCGATGGCTTTGCCTTTTGCCAAGCAAAGCGCTGACAGGTGCTGATCCCCGCCGACCGCATCGCCCAGATCGAGCGACGCCATGCCGATCTGGCGGCGCAGATGGGCAATCCCGATCTGCCGGCCGATCGCTTCGTGCAGCTCTCGAAGGATTATGCCGAGCTGACGCCGGTCGTCGAAGCCGCCGCCGGATTGCGGGCGCTGCGCGAGGAGGCCGAATCCCTGCGCGCCATTCCCGCCGGCGACGAGATGCACGAAATGGCGCAGGAGGAACTCGCCAGCATCGAGGCGAAGATCCCCGCCGCCGAACGCGCGCTGGCGTTGAAGCTGCTGCCCACCGACAAGGCCGATGCCAAGCCGGCGATGCTCGAAATCCGCGCCGGCACCGGCGGTGACGAGGCGGCGCTGTTCGCCGGCGATCTTTACCGCATGTACGAGCGCTATGCCGCGACGCGCGGCTGGCGGGTCGAGCTGGTCTCGGCGAGCCAGGGCGAAATGGGCGGCTTCAAGGAAATCATCGCCAGCGTCACCGGCGACAGCGTGTTCGCGCGGCTGAAGTTCGAAAGCGGTGTCCACCGGGTGCAGCGCGTGCCCGCCACCGAAACGCAAGGCCGCATCCACACCAGCGCCGCCACCGTCGCCGTGCTGCCCGAGGCCGAGGAAGTCGATATCCAGATCGACGACAAGGATTTGCGCATCGATATTTTCCGCTCGTCGGGGCCGGGCGGCCAGTCGGTCAACACCACCGACAGTGCCGTGCGCATCGTCCATATTCCAACGGGGCTGATGGTGCAGCAGCAGGACGAGAAATCGCAGCACAAGAACAAGGCGAAAGCCATGAAGGTGCTGCGCTCGCGGCTCTACGACCTCGAACGATCGAAGGTCGACCAGGCGCGCTCGGCCGACCGCAAGGCGATGGTCGGCTCCGGCGATCGCTCTGAGCGCATCCGGACGTACAATTTCCCGCAAGGGCGCGTGACCGATCACCGGATCAACCTGACCCTGCATCGCCTGCCCGAGATCATCGAGGGCAGCGGCCTCGAGGAACTGCTGACGGCGCTGATCGCCGAGGACGAGGCGGCGCGCCTGGCGGCGCTGGCATGATGGGAGACTGCCTCCCTCCCCCGTGCGGGGAGGGCGACTCGCGCTTCTTCAGTGCGAGCGGGGTGGGGGGCTCTTTCGGTCCCGTAGAAGCTACCCCCACCTCGCTCGTCGCGAAGGGCGCCGAGTTGCCCTCCCCGCGGCCGTCAGGCGACGCGCAGCGTCTAGGGGGAGGGAGGTGGTGGTAACCGTCGCCGCGGCGCTGCCGGCAGCCGCGGCGCGGATCGGCGGGGCGAGCCCGCGGCTCGATGCCGAAGTTCTTCTGGCGCATTGTCTCGGAGTGGATCGAGGCACCCTGATCCTGCAACCCGATCTCAGGATCGATCCACAAGCCTATGAAAAGCTGATCGACCGTCGCGTCGCCGGCGAACCGGTCGCCTATATCCTCGGCCACCGCGAATTCTGGTCGCTCGACCTTGCCGTCAACCCCGATGTGCTCATCCCGCGCCCCGACAGCGAGACGCTGATCGAGGCGGCGCTGGCCGGGCTCGCCAGTCCGCCGGCGCGAATTCTCGACCTCGGCACCGGCAGCGGTGCGCTGCTGCTGGCGGCGCTGAGCGAATGGCCGGCGGCGACCGGGCTCGGCATCGATGCCTCGCCAGCGGCGCTGGCGGTGGCGCGTGGCAATGCTGATCGGTTGGGGTTCGGTGATCGCGCTGCCTTTGCGCTCGGCGACTGGGGGCAGGGCCTGTGCGAGCGGTTCGATCTCATCCTCTGCAATCCGCCCTATGTCGAAACCGACGCCGACCTCTCCCCCGAAGTGCGGCGCGAACCGGCGACGGCGCTGTTCGCCGGCGCCGATGGCCTGGACGATTACCGCCGCCTGCTCCCGCAACT
>JAIXZK010000036.1 GCA_027489695.1 Sphingomonadales bacterium | reverse complement strand
TGCCGCCGAACGCCCAGACGATGCCGGTGACGCTGACAACTGCGGTGCGCGACCCCGCGATCAGCGCGAGCAGCAAGGGGCCGGCGGCGCGGCGGACCAGTGTGCGGTTGCGCCACAGCGGCACGGCGAGGCCCACCGTCGCCGGGCCGAGCAGGAAGCCGAGCATCGCTGTGTTCTGCGCATAGACCGGGTAGGGCGTGCGCGTGGCGAGCAGGATGCCGATCAGCACCGGCGTGGCGGTGAGCACCGGGTGGCACAGCGGGTGGCGGTTGCTGCGCTTCGACAGGCGATCGGCCGCTTCGAACACGAGGAGGGTGACGCTGAGCCAGAGCAAAGGTGTTGCCTGGAGCATTTGCCATAGCGCGCTCATGCGCCGGGCTCCTGCCGACGGAGCGCCCAGCCGAAGATGACGGCGGTCACCGTCATGGTGAGCACGGTAGAGGCAAGCGTGGCAACCAGGATCGCGACGCCGTTCTTCGACAGCACCGGGCCCTGTTCGATCAGGCCGACCGCGGCCGGGACGAACATCACAGACAGATGGGCGGTGAGCCACGCGGACACCTGCACCAGGGTGGGCCGCTCGCCTAGGCGCAGCAGCAGCCAGCCGAGCAGCAGGAACATGCCGATGACGGCGCCTGGTAGCGGCAGCCCGGTCAGCAGGTGAATCCCCTCGCCGAGCAGCTGGCAGAGGAGCAGGGTGGCGATGGCGGCGATCATGGGGCGCTGCCATGCCACGGGCTTGCGGCGAGGTACACTGCGGGGAAGGGGAGGGCTGGTTGCGGGCGGCGTAAGCGGGTGCGGACCTGCAAGGCGAAGCACTGCGGCCACCACACTCCCATCGTCATTGCCGCGAAGGCGGGAATCCATTTGCCAGGACGTCGGGGATAGAGCCGCGCCACCTGCGCCAGTGGATCCCCGCCCTCGCGGGGATGACGGTGGGGGAGGATGGGTGCGAAGCTGCTACTCGGCCGCCTCAGCCTGCGCCTCCACGGGCATCAGAGCGGCGATGTTGGCCTGGATCCACTCGACCAGATCCTCGACCTTCGCCGCGGCCTGCTCGCCCAGCGGGGTGAGGCTGTATTCGACATGCGGCGGCACCACCGGCAGGCTACGACGCGTGACCAGCTGGTGCGCCTCGAGCTGCTGGAGCGTCTGGGCGAGCATGCGCTCGCTCACCCCGTTCACCCGGCGGCGGAGTTCGCTGAAGCGGCGGGTGCCGTCGCGGAGCGCCACCAGCACGAGCAGCCCCCAGCCGCTGGTGATCCGCTTGAGCACCGCGCGCGACGGGCAATCGGGGACGAACACGTCGCCGCGCGCCATCATCGCGGCCAGGGTGCGGGGTGTCTCGTCCGACATTTTTTGATACTTACCTTTATGTGCGTACTTACGATTCGTAAGTGGGGTGTTACATCGCGTTGGTCAATCCACGATCGGAAGGAACTGCCATGTACGCCGTTACCGGAGCTTCGGGCCAGCTGGGCCGCCTCGTCGTCGAATCGCTGCTGGAGAAGGTCGCGCCCGGCGAGATCGTCGCGCTCGTGCGCAATCCCGACAGCGTCGCCGACCTCGCCGCCAAGGGCGTGGCCGTGCGCGCGTTCGACTATGATGCGCCGGAGACGCTGGCGCCGGGGCTGGCGGGGGTGACCCGGCTGCTGCTCATTTCCGGCAACGCCATCGGCAGCCGCGTGCCCCAGCACCGGGCGGTGATCGATGCGGCCAAGGCGGCGGGCGTGCAGCTGATCGCCTATACCAGCCTGCTCCGCGCGCAGACCTCGCCGATGCAGATGGCGGTCGAGCACAAGGCGACCGAGGATCTGCTCGCCGCGAGCGGTATACCCGCCGCGCTGCTCCGCAACGGCTGGTATACCGAGAATTACCTGATGAGCGCCGGTCCCGCGATCGAGCATGGCGTGCTGATCGGCAGTGCGGGCGACGGGCTGGTCTCGGGCGCGGCGCGCGCGGATTATGCCGAGGCGGCGGCGGTGGTGCTGGCACGTGGGCAGGCGGGAACGTTCGAGCTGGCGGGCGATACGGGCTTCACCCATGCCGAACTGGCGGCGGCGCTGGCCGAGGCGTCGGGCAAGCCGGTCGTCTCTCAGGACCTGCCGCAGGCCGAGTACGCCAAGGCGCTGGAAGGCGCGGGGCTGCCCGCCCCGTTCGCCGCGATCCTGGCGGATAGCGATGCGCGGGTGGCCGACGGCGCGCTGTTCGACGAATCGAAGACGCTGTCCGGGCTGATCGGCCGGCCGACCACGCCGTGGCGCGAGACGATCGCGGCGGGCGTGCGGGGCTGAGTCCCGATCCTCCCCCGCCAGGGGGAGGTGTCAGGCGCAGCCTGACGGAGGGGGAGGAAGCACGGCGGCCGGTTGTTCGCTGACCTCCCCCTCCGTCGCGCTTCGCGCGCCACCTCCCCCTGGCGGGGGAGGATTAAAAGTTACAGGATCTCCCGCACCTTCTCGGGCGGCCTTCCCAGCCGCACGCCGCGCTCCGAAACCACCAGCGGGCGTTCGATCAGTATCGGATTCGCCGCCATCGCATCGAGGATGGTGTCGTCGTCCGCGCCCTTGAGCGGCTTGGCGGCGTCCTCGGCGATGCGCAGGCCCTCGCGAGCGGTCATGCCGGCGCGCTTGTAGAGATCCGCCAGAACCTCGCGGCTCGGCGGGGTCTTCAGATATTCGATCACCTCCACCTCGGCGCCGGCGTCCCTGAGGATCGCCAGCGCCTCGCGCGACTTGGAGCAGCGCGGGTTGTGATAGATGGTCGCCTTCATTTGCTGTCTTCCTTGCGCCACGCCGTCAGCGCGTCGCGATACTCGCGCGAGCCGCGCAGGCGCGGGAGACGGGAGATAGGTGATGGTCCTGCGGCTGGTCCAGGGCAGGTCGCCGTTCGACATTCCGCCGCGCGCCCCGCAGTGACTTCGGCAGCTGCCGTCGCCGTCGCTCCACCGCAGCTTGGCACCCTCGCGCTTCAGCGTGAGCACGCAGCGCTCGCCGGCCGGGGCTTCTTCCGCAGGCTCGTGATAGACGAGCGCGCTACCCTCTGCGCGCGCAACGCCGGCAAGGCTGCAGGAATGGCCGTCGAAGAAGGCGAGTTTCATACGGACATAGGCATGGGTCGCATTGACGGGGACGATCTCGACGATGTCCTCGCTCGTGAAGCTTTCGCCGGTCACTAGGCCGTTTGGAAAGCGATGGCTGTACCGCCCCGACAGTTCTGATACCAGAGAGGAAGGCCCGGCGGCGACGGCCATGCCGCCCGCCGCCAGCAACAGGATTATGCGCAATCCGTGTCGCATGGCCTTCCCCCTTGGTTTGCGTCAGGCGGCCGCCGCCTCGTCCTGCTTGGCAAGCCACTCTTCGAGCCACTTGATCGTGTAGTCGCCCTTCAGGAACTCGGGATCGTCGAGCAGCGCCTGGTGGAGCGGGATCGTCGTCTTGATGCCGTCGACCACGAACTCCTCGAGCGCGCGCTTCAGTCGCAGGATGCAGCCCTCGCGGGTGCGACCATAGACAATCAGCTTCGCGATCATCGAGTCGTAATAGGGCGGGATCCGGTAGCCCGAATAGATGCCGCTATCGACGCGGACGTGCATGCCGCCCGGCGCGTGGAAATGCGTGATCGTGCCCGGCGAGGGCGCGAAGGTCCGCGGATCCTCGGCGTGGATGCGGCATTCGATCGCGTGGCCGCGGAACTCCAGATCCTCCTGG
>JAIXZK010000343.1 GCA_027489695.1 Sphingomonadales bacterium | reverse complement strand
CTCGCTGCCTTCGACGAACCCGCCAATGATGGCGCCTGCCCGGCGCTGCCCGTCATCGATTCGCTGCGCCGCGGCGGCGGCCACTTCGATGGCGCGGTCGATCGTGAAGGCCTGTGGCGCGTCCAGACCCCCCAGGCCTTCCGCACCTCCGCCCTGCTCGCCGCGCACCGCGCCGCGCCACCCGGCGCCACCGATGAAGTCGGCATCGCGCTCGCCGCTGGCTTGCGCATCGCCATCACGCCCGGCGACGAACGCGCTTTCAAGGTGACGGAGCCAGCGGATTTCGCCAAGGCAGCCGCCATGACCGCTCCTCCCATGATCTCCCGCGCCGCTTCCGGCTTCGATGTCCACCGCTTCGGCCCCGGCGATCATGTCTGGCTGTGCGGCATCCAGGTCCCGCACACCAACGGCCTGATCGGCCACAGCGACGCCGATGCCGGGCTGCACGCGCTCACCGACGCCATCCTCGGCTGCATCGCCGCCGGCGATATCGGCGATCATTTCCCGCCGAGCGATCCGCAATGGAAGGGGGCGGCCTCCGATCGCTTCCTCGCCCATGCCGCTGGCCTGGTCACGGCGCGCGGCGGCATCATCGATCATGTCGATGTCACGCTGATCTGCGAGCGCCCCAAGGTCGGGCCGCACCGCGAGGCGATGCGCGCCCGCATCGCCGAAATCCTCAAGCTCGACCTCGGCCAGGTCAGCGTCAAGGCGACGACCACCGAGGAACTGGGCTTCACCGGCCGCCGCGAAGGCATTGCGGCGCAGGCGATGGCAAGTGTCAGGCTTCCGTCCGCCGTCGCCCGGGCGTAAGGCCGCCGGCATGGACCCCGAACTCATCGCCGCCGCTTCCCGCGTTCTCGACGCCAATCGCGCCATCGGGCGCCGCATCGCGCTGGTCGAAAGCTGCACGGGCGGCCTGGTATCGACGGCGCTGACCGAAGTGCCGGGATCGTCCGACGTTTTCGAACGTGGCTTTGTCACCTATTCGAACGATGCCAAGATGGAATCGGTCGGTGTCCACCGCGACATCCTCGAAACCTTCGGCGCCGTCTCGGTGGCGGTGGCCTGGGCGATGGCGCAGGGCGGGCTGGCCCATGCCCATGCCGATATCGCCGTTGCCATCACCGGCATCGCCGGGCCGGGTGGCGGCAGCGATCGCAAGCCGGTCGGCACGGTGGTGTTCGCGCGCGCCACCAAGGATGGCGATCCCGATGTGGTGGTCGCCGATGTCCGCCATTTCGGCGATCTCGGCCGCGCCGAAATCCGCCGTCAGGCGGCGTTGGTGGCGCTCGAGCTGCTGATGCCCGAATCGGGCGCGGCGACGGTACCGCCGGAAGACGAATAAATCGCTGCGGCGCGGGTTTCGAACGCCGTCACCATCCGCTTGAAGGCTTCGCCGAAGAACATGCCGGCAAGACTTTCAAACATCCGCGACTTGAATTCGAAATCGACGGTGAAATCGACGGCGCAGCCACCGGCCGCGGCGCGGAAATGCCATTCGTTGCGCAGATATTTCAAGGGGCCGTCGACATATTCGACATGGATCGAGCGCGGCCGATCGAGCGTCACCCGGCTGGTAAAGCGCTCGCGCACCATCTTGAAGCCGACCACCATGTCCGCGGTGACCAAGGTATCGCTGCGGCCGCGGATGCGCATCGCCTGTACCCAGGGCAGGAATTCCGGGTAGCGGCCAATATCGGCGACCAGATCGAAAACCTGTTCGGGCGTATAGGGCAATATCCGGGTTTCAGCGTGGCGCGGCATCAGGCGGCGGTGCCGGCAGCGTTTTCGAAGGCGCTGCCAGCAGCGCGGCGCTTGGCCTGCATTTCGGCGAAATCATCGGCAGCGTGATATGACGACCGGGTCAACGGCGAAGCGGCGACCTGCAGGAAGCCCTTGGAGCGCGCCACCGCGGCAAAGGCGGCGAAGCTCGCCGGCGTGACGAATTCCTGCACCTTGGCATGGCGCGGCGTCGGCTGCAGATATTGGCCCACGGTCAGGAAATCGACGCCGGCCGAACGCATGTCGTCGAACACCTGGTGCAGTTCCTGCGCCGTTTCGCCCAGGCCGACCATCAGCCCGGATTTGGTGAAGATGCGCGGGCTGAGCTGCTTGACGCGATCGAGCAGCCGCAGCGAATGATAATAGCGCGCGCCGGGCCGGATCGTCGGATAGAGGCGCGGCACCGTTTCGAGATTGTGATTGTAGACGTCGGGACCGGCCTCGACGATCATCGCCACGGCGCGATCGGCCTTGTTGCGGAAATCGGGCGTCAGGATCTCGATCGTCGTTGCCGGCGTGGTGCGCCGCAGTTCGGCGATGACCTTGACGAACTGGCCGGCGCCGCCATCGGGCAGATCGTCACGATCGACGGACGTGATAACGATATGCTTCAGCCCGAGCGCCGCCGCGGCCTCGGCGACATGCGCCGGCTCCAGCGCGTCGACCGGCCCCGGCATGCCGGTCTTGACGTTGCAGAAGGCGCAGGCGCGGGTGCAGGTATCGCCCAGGATCATCACCGTGGCGTGCTTCTGCGTCCAGCATTCGCCGATGTTCGGGCAGGCGGCTTCCTCGCAGACGGTGGTCAGGCCGAGCCGGCGCATCAGCGCGCGGGTATCGGTGACGCCCTTCGATGTCGGCGCACGCACGCGCAGCCAGTCGGGCTTGCGGGCCCGTGTCGGTGCGGTCGGCAGTTCGGGAACCGGAACCCCGTCGGTCATGCCATTGCTCATGCGCCGGAGATAGCGCTTCATGGCCCGACTGCCAATGTGTGCCCAAATGCAGGGATGACGCAGGCCGCCGGCTTCGCTAAACATTCTGTCATGCCTGAATTTCGCCAGCTCCTCGAAGGGTATCGCCGGTTCCGCGGCGGTGACTATATCCGCCAGCGCGAGCGCTATGACGCGCTCGCCAACAAGGGCCAGGCCCCCGGGGTCATGGTCATCGCCTGTTCGGACAGTCGCGTCGATCCGACACTGATCTTCGATGCGGCGCCCGGCCAGATGTTCGTGGTGCGCAACGTCGCCAATCTGGTGCCGCCGTTCGAGCCGGAAAAGGGCCAGCACGGCGTTTCCGCCGCTCTCGAATATGCGGTCACCCAATTGCAGGTGCATCACATCGTCGTGCTCGGCCATGCCCGCTGCGGCGGCATCGCCGCCTCCTACACCGGCCAGTTCGATGAAGCGCTCGTCGGGGAAGGCAAGTTCATCGCTTCGTGGATCCGCATGCTTGAGCCGGCGCGCGACCGGGTGCGCCAGGCCGCCGCACTTTCGCCCGATGTCGATGCCCTGTCGGCGCTCGAGCTGGAAGGCATCCGCATCAGCCTCGCCAATCTGCACACGTTTCCGTTCGTCGCCGAGGCGGAGGCGGCCGGCACGCTGAAGCTCCACGGCGCGCTGTTCGATATCGCGGACGGCATCCTCCGCATCCTCGACCACGACAGCAACCGCTTCCAGCCCGCCGAGATGGACTGGTAGACCTTGTTCGGCGCGCTGGCGGCCCTCGGCAATCCGGCGGTCCTGTTCTTCCTGCTGGGGGCTGTCGCCGCTTTCGCCCGTTCCGATCTCGCGGTGCCCGAAGCCGTCGCCAAGGGCCTGTCGATCTTCCTGATGATGTCGATCGGGCTGCGTGGCGGCGTCGAGGTGGTGCACGCCGGCCTGTCTTCCGGCGTCGCGCTCGTGGCGCTGGCCGGGCTTTCGCTCAGTTTCCTGCTGCCGGTTCCGGCATTTCTCGCGCTGCGCAGCATCGGTAGGCTCGATGTCGTCAACGCCGCGGCGGTGGCGGCGCACTACGGCTCGGTAAGCGTCGTCACCTTTGTCACCGGCCACGACCTGCTGATCGCGCGCGGCCTGGCGCCCGCCGGCTATATGGTGGCGGTGCTGGCGATCATGGAAACGCCGGCGATCGTCTCGGCGCTGCTGCTGGCGCGCAGCGGCGGCGCGAAAGCACGCGCCAGCAGTACCGATGCGACGGTGCCGCTGCCCGAACTGCTCCGCGAAGTGCTTGCCAATGGCTCGGTGGTGCTGCTCGCCGGCAGCTTCGCGATCGGCGCTGCCATCGGCGAGGCCGGTTTCAAGCCGGTGGCGCCGCTGTTTGACGGGCTGTTCCGCGGCGCCCTCTGCCTGTTCCTGCTCGACATGGGCCTGGTCGCAGCGCGGCGGCTGCTCGACGCGCGGCTGCTCACCCCGGCGCTCGTCCTGCTCGGGATTGCGTTGCCGCTGCTCAACGGCAGTATCGGCGTCGTGCTCGGCAGCCTGCTCGGGCTCGGCACCGGCACTGCTGCCGAACTCGGCATCCTGGCGGCGTCGGCCTCCTATATCGCCGTGCCGGCGGCGATGCGCATGGCGCTGCCGGCTGCCGATCCGGGCCGCTACCTCACCATGAGCCTCGGTATCACCTTCCCGTTCAACATCATCGTCGGCATCGCCCTCTACACCAGCCTTGCCGAACATCTGACTTAGGAATCCCGCATGGAAAAGCCCGGCTTCCTGCCTTGCCGCCGCGTTGAAGTGCTGGTCGACGGACCCTTGATGCCGCGCATTGTCGCCGCTGCCGAAGCCGCCGGCATCCGCCATCACATGGTGCTGCCGACGCTCGGCGGCCTTGGCGGCCATGGTCGCTGGCGCCGCGACGAGGTGACCGGCACCACCGCCAAGCAGTTGTTCGTGGCGCTGGTACCGCCAGCGGCGGCCGAGGCGCTGGAAGCCGCGCTGGCGCCCTGGATCGAAAGCTATGACCTGATGGTCGTTGAAAGCGACGCGCGGATGATCGGCGGCTGAGCCGTCAGAGCAATGCCGCCGTCGCTGCCGCCATCCCCTCGGTGCGGGCGCGCATGTCGTCGATCAGGTGCCGGTGTGTCGGGATGTAGAACAGCCCGCGATCGAGGCCGGCGAGCGCGATTTCGGCGGCGCGTTCCGGCAGGATGATGCCCATGTCCGCCGGCCAGTGCGCCGGATCGGGGCCAAGCCCATCGGCGGTCATGCCGGTATAGACACCGCCGGGCAGCAGCAGATGCACGTCGAGCGGCTTGTTGCCGCCGGCGCATTCGCCGCGCAGCCATTCGGCGAGGATCAGCACACCGTGCTTCGAGGCGGCGTAAAGCCCGAGACCGAAGGTCTTCACCGCATCGGGCACCGACAGCGAATTTTCGGAAGCGGTGATCATCAGCCGGCCGCGCTGTCCGGCCGCTTCCAGTCGCGGCACCCAGGCCTGGGCGATGCGGACGGCGGCGAACATGTTGACTTCGAACATCTCGGCGACGCGCGGCGCATCGAGATCGGCCTTCAACAGCCGCTTCGGCCCCGGCCCGCTGCCCATGCCGGCGTTGGAGGCGACGAAATCGAGCCGGCCGGCAAGATCATGGACCTGCTCGATCAGCCCGGCAGCGGCGCCCGGCCCGGCGAGATCGACGGTCACCGCCTTGCCGCCGACCGCCGTCGCCACCGCCGCCGCGCCCGGCCCATCGATGTCGGCAACGATCACCCGGGCGCCGCGCGCCGCCAGCGATTCGGCCAGCGCCCGGCCGATGCCCGACGCGCCGCCGGTGACCAGCGCCACCCTGTCCTGCCAGTCGATCATGCCGCCCTCCCCTGCCTCTGCCGATGATAGTCCGGCGGCAGCGCGGCCCGGTCAAGCGGCTTGCCCGGCGCGGCGCTGGCGGCGAAAACATCGCGCCGAGCCTCCAGGAGTCGCCGCCATGTCCGATCGCCGTCATTTCCTCGGGCTCGCCGCTGCCGGGTTGGCGGGGGTCGCGGTGCCCGGGCTGGCGGCAGGCCCGGCGCCGTTCGACCTCGCTGCCACCCTCGCCGCCCTCGAAGCCAGGACCGGCGGCCGCATCGGCCTTGCCGTGCACGATCTCGCCACCGGCCGGCGCTTCCGGCATCGCGGCGACGAGACTTTCCCGATGGCCAGTACCTTCAAGGCGCTGCTCGTCGCCGCGATCCTGGCCCGCGTCGATCGCGGGCTTGAACGGCTCGATCGCGCCATTCCGGTGCGTGCCGAAGATATCCTGGACGTATCGCCGGTGTCGAAGGCGCATGTCGGCGGCACCGCCAGCGTCGCCGAATTGTGCGAGGCGACGATCATTTATTCGGACAACACCGCCGCCAATCTGCTGCTTCCCGCGGTCGGTGGCCCGGCTGGATTGACCGCCTGGTTGCGCGGCATCGGCGACCGCGTGACCCGACTCGACCGCAACGAACCGATGATGGGCGAGGCACGGCCTGGCGACCCGCGCGACACCACCAGCCCGGCCGCGATGGCAGCGACGCTGGCAATGCTGCTGACCGGCACGGTGCTGCACCCGCGCCACCGGCAGCAGCTGACGGACTGGCTGGTGGCCAACACCACCGGCGCCACAAGGCTGCGCGCCGGCCTGCCGCCGGGCTGGCGCGTCGGCGACAAGACCGGCACCGGCGGCTTCGGCACGGTCAACGATGTCGCCATCGTCTGGCCGGTGCGCGCTTCGCCGGCGCCGCTGATCAT
>JAIXZK010000140.1 GCA_027489695.1 Sphingomonadales bacterium | reverse complement strand
TGAACTTCCTCGCCACGGTGGGCTCGGTCGCCCCGTTCGTCGGCCTGTTCGGCACCGTATGGGGCATCATGCGCAGCTTCACCGGCATCGCCGCGGCGCAGAGCTCGTCGCTCGCCGTCGTGGCGCCGGGCATTGCCGAGGCGCTGTTCGCCACCGCGATCGGCTTGTTCGCCGCCATCCCGGCAGTGATCGCCTATAACCGCTACAGCCATGCCGTGAACCGCGTCGAGGCGCGGCTGAACCGCTTCGCTGACGGCTTCCACGCGACGCTCAGCCGCCGCCTGGAGATGGAGGGCTAAGCCGATGGGCATGCACCTCCCCTCCGGCAAGGGCCGCGGCCGCCGCACGCCGATGGCCGAGATCAACGTCACCCCGCTGGTCGACGTGATGCTGGTGCTGCTGATCATCTTCATGGTCACGGCACCCCTGCTCACCGCCGGCGTGCAGGTGAACCTGCCCGAGAGCCGCGCCAAGGCGCTCGACCAGGAGCAGAAGCCGGTCCAGATCTCGATCGACGACAAGGGCCAGGTGTTCGTCGACACCGATGCGGTGAGCGATGCCGAGTTGCCCGCCAAGCTGGCGGCTATCGCCGCAAGGAAGGGCCCGGACGGCAAGCCCGCCGCCATCTATCTGCGCGGCGATACCGCGCTCGGCTACGGCAAGGTGATGCGAGTGATGGGCGAGCTCAACCAGGCCGGCCTCAACAAGGTCTCGCTGCTCACCGAACCGAGCGACCAGCGCTGAGGTGAGCGAGACCATGGACCGTAGCGAGCGGATCGGGCTCGGCGTTTCCATCGCGGCGCATGCCGCGGTGTTCGCCGCGCTGGCGCTCAGCTTCGCGAAGACGCCGCCGCAGGAGCCGCCCAAGGCGATCCCGATCGAGATCTCGCTCGCGGACAAGGTAGGGCTGGAAAGCACGGCGCCGGTGGTGAGCCAGGAGGAACTCGCGGCGAAGAAGTCGCCGGTCGAGGCGCCGGTCGAGCCCGAGAGCGCACCCCCGCCCGCACCGGATCCCCAGCCGCAGCCCAAGCCGCAACCCGCGCCGCCGGAGCCCAAGCCTGCCCCGCAGCCCAAGCCCCAGCCGCCGCAGCCCAAGCCTGCGCCCGCACCCAAGCCGCAGCCGCCGCAACCCAAGCCCGCGCCTGCCGAAAAGGCGCAGCCGGCCAAGCCCGCGCAGCCAAGCAAGCCTGCGCCGCCGTCCAAGGCGGCACCGGCCAAGGCGAGCGACTCCGCGTCCAAGAGCGCGACCACCGGCAGCGAACGCCGCCCGGCCAAGCCGACCGGCAACCTCGCCGGGCTCGATCTCGGCCGCTCGAACAACAAGACCGCCAGCACCGCGCTGAACAACCCCGCGAGCAAGGCGTCTGCCGAGGAGGTGGCGAGCTTCCGCGGATTGATCGCGCGGCAGATCCAGCCCTGCGCCAATCGCCAGGTCACTCCCGGTCCCGGCGCCGAGCGGATCCGCGTCCTCGTACGCCTGAACTTCAATGCGGACGGGTCGCTCTCGGGCAATCCTGACATCACTGGCGTCCAAGGGAACGATGCCAGCAACAATCGGTATGTGGACCGGGTGAAGGATCTGGCGATCGCCACGTTCAAGGGCTGCACGCCGATCCGCGGCCTGCCCGCCAATCTCTATGCTGTGCCGGGCGGGTGGAAGAGCCTGCCGTTCAGCTACAAGCTGCCTGGATGAGGATGAAGCGATGAAACTCCAACTCACAACCCTCGCAACGCTCTGCCTGGCAGGTGCCGCGCATGCCCAGACCACCCCGCCGCCGATCGCGAACAGCCCGCAAGCGGCCGCGCAGGCACAGGGGCAGGGGCAGGATCAGCCGGTGATCGATATCGTCGGCGGCATTTCCGCGCCGATGCCGATCGCAATCCCCGTCATGCCAACCTCTGCGGTCGTCGACACCCCAGCGGGCTCGACCGACGTGCTTGGTCAGAAGCTCGCCGATGTGATCACCAACGATCTGCGCGGCTCGGGACTCTTCACCCCGGTGCCGCCGGCGCAGCTGCGCACCGTCGCCTTCCCGGAAGTGACCGCGCCGGCCTATGACTATTGGGGCGGCACCGGCGCCCAGTCGCTGGTGCAGGGCTATGTCCGCGCCAATGGCGACGGTTCCCTGACCGTGGGCTGCTATCTCTACGACGTGCTCTCCAAGGTCGAGCTGATACGCCAGGGCTTTGTCGTCGCGCCGGCCGACTGGCGCCGCGCGGGTCACAAATGCGCCGACGCGATCTATTCGCGGCTCACCGGCGAGGGCCCGTATTTCGACACGCAGATCGTCTACATCGCCGAGACGGGCCCCAAGAACCGCCGCCGCAAGCAGCTGGCGATCATGGACCAGGACGGCGCCAACCACCGCTTCCTCACCAACGGTCAGTCGATCACCCTCACCCCGCGTCTGAGCCCCAAGCTCAACGCGATCCTCTACATGAGCTTCGAACGCGATCGGCCCTCGATCCACATCTACGACTTGGGCTCGCGGCAGGATCGCACGCTGGTATCCAACCTCGCGCTCAACTTCGCGCCGCACTGGTCGCCGGATGCGCGCTATGTGCTGTTCTCGATGGCGGTGGGCGGGAATACCGACATCTACCGCGTGCCGGCCAGCGGCGGTACGCCCGAGCGGCTGACCAACTCGCCCGGCATCGATACCGGCGGCAGCTTCTCGCCCGATGGCTCGAAGATCGTGTTCGAGAGCGATCGCGGCGGCACCCAGCAGCTCTATGTGATGAACGCGGACGGATCCAACCAGCACCGGATCAGCTTCGGCGGCGGGCGCTATGCGGCACCGGCCTGGAGCCCGCGCGGCGACCAGATCGCCTTCACCCGCATGGGCGGCGGCGCGTTCCGCATCGGCGTGATGAACCCCTCGGGCGGCGGCGAGCAGCTATTGACCAACAGCTGG
>JAIXZK010000093.1 GCA_027489695.1 Sphingomonadales bacterium | reverse complement strand
TCGGGCAGGCGGCTGGCCTTGTCGCGGCGCAGGCGGGTGGTGCGGCTGGCCTGGTGCCACAGCCAGGTCGGCAGCCAGCCGGCGAGGAAGGCGCCGGCGAGCAGCAGCGGCAGCGCGATGGTAATCGCTTCGCCATCGGGCAGCACGAAGGGCACGATCGTCCAGTTCGCCACCGACAGCAGCAGGAAGCCGAGGCAGATGGCGGCGATCAGGGCCCATCTGAGGATGGTCATCAGCTCTCCGGAAACGGCAACGGAAGCTGCGAGCCTAACATCGGCACGGGCGGGCAGCAACCGGACGCCGATCGCGCGGCGCGGAGGGTCAGATGTCGCCGGTCAGATCTCGCCGTCGACAGCCTCGATGCCGACTTCGGCGAGCGCCGCGATCAGCGCGGCGGCGACGCTGGCCAGCTGCGCTTCGTCGGTGGCGCGCAGCACGAAATTGGCGCCGGTCTTGCCCTGGCGCCAGAAGGGATAGCTGCCGATCTGGACGCCGGGGTTGGCCTTTTCGACGGCGAGCAAGGTGGCGGCGGCCTGGCTTTCCTGCGTCCAGGCGCCGACGCTGCGCGACAGCACCGGCGCGCCGCCCTCCAGCTTGCCATCGAGCGAGGCAAGCATGCCCTGGGTGATCACCGGCACGCCGGCCATGATGAAGATGTTGCCGATGCGGATGCCCGGCGCCATCGTGCGCGGATTGTCGATCAGCTCGGCGCCTTCGGGAACGCGCGCCATGCGCAACCGCGCGTCGGTCAGCTTGTCGCCATAATAGCCGGCCAGGATTTCGCGGGCGCGCGGGTGGACGACCACCGCGACACCCAGCGCCGCGGCGATGGCATCGACGGTGATATCGTCATGCGTCGGGCCGATGCCGCCGGTGGTGAAGACATAGTCATAAGCGGCGCTCAGCGCGGTGACCGCCGCGCCGATGGCGGCCATGTCGTCGATGACGACGCGGGCTTCCTTGAGGCGGATGCCCTGCACCTGCAGCCATTTGGCGATATAGGCGAGGTTGGCGTCCTGGGTGCGGCCGGACAGGATCTCGTCCCCGATGACGAGCAGCGCCGCCGTCCAGATGCGTTCCTGTGCAATTGCCGTCATGCCGCCCGACCACCATCGATGTTGTTTGGAGCGGGCCGGTGCCGCGCTGCGAAGTCCGGTCTGTAGACCAGCCGCGCGGCGCCGCAAAGGCCCGATGCGGGCCGCGCCGATGCATGGACAGCGGCAGGCGCCGACCTTATGTGAAGGCCATGATCGACTCCGCCTTTTCCGACGCGACCCTGGTCGACGATCCGCAGGAAGGCGCCATCCGCCTGCACGGGCCGGAAGGCTTTGCCGGCATGCGCAAGGCCGGGCGGCTGGCGGCGGAAGTGCTCGACATGCTGACGCCGCATGTCGTGCCCGATGTCGTGACGCTCGATCTCGACGCGATGGCGAACCAGTTCGTGCGCAGCCGCGGCGCTGATGTCGCGACGATCTTCTACCGCGGCTATTCCCATTCGCTGTGCATCAGCGTCAACCATGTCGTCTGCCATGGCATCCCCTCGGCGAAGAAGCTGAAGGACGGCGACATCGTCAACATCGATGTGACCGTGGTCGTCGATGGCTGGCACGGCGATACCAGCCGGATGTTCCTCGTCGGCGATGTCGCGCTGAAGGCGCGGCGGCTGGTCGAGGTGACGCATGAGTGCCTGTTGCGCGGCATTGAAATGGCCAAGCCCGGCAACACGCTGGGTGACGTCGGCCATGCCATCCAGCGCTATGCCGAACAGCACCGCATGACGGTGGTGCGCGATTTCTGCGGCCATGGCCTGGGGCAGGTGTTCCACGATGCGCCGAACGTCGTCCACATCGGCAAGCCCGGCAAGGGCGTGCCGCTGCGGCCGGGGATGTTCTTCACCATCGAACCGATGATCAACCTCGGCCGACCGGAAGTGAAGCTGCTCGACGATGGCTGGACGGCGGTGACGCGCGATCGCCAGCTTTCGGCGCAGTTCGAACATTCGATCGGCATCACCGAGGACGGTTGCGAGGTGTTCACCCTGTCGCCCGCCGGCCACCGGGCGCCGCCATACCGGTTCTGACGCGAGCGGGTTTCACCGGCCAGCGCCTGCTGTTACGCTGCCGCCATGGCGGATGCTGACGACAGGGATGCCGGCGCGCGTGCCGGGGATGCCGGGCACCGGGAACGACTGCGGGCGCGACTGCTTGCCGGCGGCGACGACGGCTTTCACGATTACGAGCTGCTCGAATATCTGCTCGGGCTGGCGATTCCGCGCCGCGATACCAAGCCGCTTGCCAAGCGGCTGCTCGACGAGTTCGGCGGCCTGCCGGCGCTGCTGGCGGCGAGCCCCGCCGAGCTGGCACGCCTCGACGGCCTGGGACCGGGCGCCGTCGCGGCGATCAAGTTCGTCGAGGCGGTCAGCCTGCGCAGCTTGCGCGCCGCGGCGCTCGACCGGCCGGTGCTTTCCGGCTGGCAGGCGCTGACCGACTATCTCCACGCCAGCATGGCACATCGCACCACCGAGGAATTCCGCGTCATCTTCCTCAACAATCGCAACGTGATGATGCGCGACGAGGCGATGGGGCAGGGCACTATCAACGCAGCGCCCGTCTACCCGCGCGAGATCGTCAAGCGCGCGCTGGAGCTCGGCGCTGCGTCGCTGGTGCTGGTCCACAACCACCCGTCGGGCGACCCGCAGCCGTCGCGCGACGATATCCAGATGACCCGCGCCATCATCGAGGCCGGCCGCCACCTCGGCCTCGGTGTCCATGACCATGTCATCATCGGCCGTGGCGGCCATGTCTCGATGCGGGCGCAGGGGCTGATCTAGAGGAGGGGCGCCAGAGGCCCCCTTACTTCCCCGAAAACGCCGCCGGCCGCTTCTGCAGGAACGCCATGACGCCCTCGCCGAAATCGGCGGTGCGGCCGGCGTGGAGCTGGTTGCGGCGTTCGACCATCAGCGCCTCGGTCAGCGTCTTGTCGAGGCTGTCGCGGATGCCCTGCCGGATCAGCGCATAGGAGCGCGTCGGCCCCTTCGCGAGTTTCGCGGCGATGGCGCCGACCGTCGCCATCAGTTCGGCGTCGTCGACGGCCTTGTAGATCATGCCCCATTCGGCGGCGGTTTCGGCGGGGATGCGCTCGCCGAGCATCATCATCGCCTGGGCGCGGGCCTTGCCGGCGAGGCGCGGCAGCATCCAGGTGCTGCCGACATCGGGCACCAGGCCGATGTTGACAAATGCCTGCAGGAAATAGGCCGACTTGCCGGCAACGACGATATCGCCGGCCAGCGCATAGGAGCAGCCGGCGCCGGCGGCAGCGCCGTTGACCGCGGTGACGAACGGCACCGGCAGCGCGAACAGCCGCTCGAGCAGCGGGTTGAAATGGGTTTCGAGCACCTTGCCGGCATCGACCGGGCCGGAACCGCCGCCGCCACCACCGGCGCCACCGCCGGCGAGATCGGCACCCGAGCAGAAGGCGCGGCCGGTGCCGGTCATCACGAGGACGCGGGCATCGACAAGGCCGTCGCGGATCTTGTCGACGGCGTCGATCATCTCGGCGATGACGCCGATGTGGAGCGCGTTCATCCGCTCCGGCCGGTTGATGGTGAGGGTGGCGACGCCATCGGCGACGTCGAAGAGAATATGTTCGTAGGCCATCCGGCGCTCCCCGCTTTACGTTAACGTCAACCTAAGCGATGGCGCTGCGCGAGGGAACGACCTTTTTTGAGGGGTGGCGCCGCGGCTAGAGTCGATTGCAGCAAGTCTGTGCCGTCCCGCTCCCCCGCCCAGCCACCCAAGTCATTGTACGATATGGGTGGCTGGGCGG